>DASUUL010000035.1:0-20164 GCA_036374115.1 Acidimicrobiia bacterium
CGACCAGTGAGGCGAGGTGGCCGCCGGCGGAGCCACCGGTCACGACGACGAAGTCGGGGTTGCCGCCGTACTCGGCGATGTGCTCGCGGATCCAGCGCAGTGCCAGCTTGCAGTCGACCAGATGGTCGGGGAACTTCGCCCGGGGGCTGAGCCGGTAGTTGTTGGCAACGCACACCCACCCGCGCGCGGCCAGGTGCAACATGAGTGGGAGCCCCTGTTGGGCCTTGTCGCCGATCACCCACGCGCCCCCGTGGATCTGGAGCAACACCGGCGCACGGTCGCCGCCGGCGCGCGGCCGGTACACATCGAGGCGGTGCCGCCGGCCCGCACCGGGCGCGTACTGGACATTCTTGATGCGCTCGACCTTCCGGTCGCGCAGGTAGAACGGGAACAGCAGCCGCAGCATCGACGGCCTGCGCGCGAGGCGCTCGGCGAGGCCGGGCGCGATCTGCGACCGGTAGTCGTCACCGAGCCCGGCGCGCAGCGCTCGCTCGATCACGTGGGCCGAGCGGAGCGCTACCACCTGGATCCACAGGAGCCCGATCCACGAGGCGACGCTGATTGCCAGTCCCACGACGCCGGGCAACTCGTCGAGTGCGCCGAGCGACACGAACACCGCCGTCGCGACGAGCTGCCACGCCAGGTGGAACAAGGCGAGCTCGCCCGTGAGCCAGCCGGCGAAGAAGCTCAGGCCGAGCAGCTGCCACCGGCTCGACGGGCGGTAGGCGTTGATCGTGAAGCCCGCCCCCACGATCGACACGGCGAGGAAGATCCAGGGGATCACGAGACCGTGACCGCGTCGAAGAGGTCGGCCTCACGGGTGCCGGGCGGCGCGCCTCTCCGGATGAACCATTCGTAGCCGAACGCCTCTCGGAAGGCGTCGGTCGGCATGGCGAGGAAGAAGTGCGACTCGGCGATCTGGCTCTCGTGTGCGGCCATCGACGCCCGCTTGCGGTCGGTGAAAGCCCGGACGTCGACGGTGGTCGTGATGAGCAACGCGGGTGTGCCGAACTCGTCGAACTCGCCCGGATCGGGAGGATCGACGCCGTCGGGCAGCTCTGCCGCACGTTCGAGCAGCATCCGTTGGATGTGGTCGCGGTTCATGGTCGCCTCGTACACGACGGGCGTGCCGGCGAGCTCCGCCGCACGCACCCCGACGCGGTGGACCTGGATGTGATCGGGATGGCCGTATCCGCCGTGGTCGTCGTACACCGTGAGGATCTCGGCCTCTTCCTCGCGCAGGATGGTGGCGAGACGCTCGGCGGCCTGCTCGACGTCGGCCTGCCAGAAGGCACGCGGGTCGTCGTTCGTCGGCTCGCCCATCATCCCGGAGTCGTGGTAGCCGAGGAACTCCACCCGCTCGACCCCCAGGATCTCGGCGGCGTGGGCCGTCTCGGCCACCCGCCGGTCGCCGAGCTCCTCCTCGTCGCCGAGCACACCGTCGTCGACCTCGCCCAGCTCGCCCCGGGTGGCCACCACGAGCACGACCCGGTGCCCCTCGGCCGCGGCTCGGGCCATCACCCCGCCGGTGGCGATGGTCTCGTCGTCGGGGTGGGCGTGAAAGGTCACGAGGGTGTACGGCACGCCCCATGGTCGCGCACCCGCCGCTGCCGGGCGACCGCACGAACCGGGCGCTAGGGTGCAGCGCGAAACCTGACACGCGGGTTAGGGAACGGGTCAGGGACAGGCCGATTCCGGGGGGATGGTACGGATGCGTGCTCGAGCGATCGCCGTGTTCATGGTCGTCGGACTGCTCGCGGTGGCCTGCGGGAACGAGGAGAGTACCGGCGGCAGCAGCGACAGCTCGGGCCGCCCCGGCGTGACCGACGACGAGATCCGGGTGGGCGGCGTCGTCGGCAAGACCAACCCCGTCGGGCGCCCGTACGAGGACGGTTTCGTCGGCGCCCAGGCGTACTTCGACCTCGTCAACGAGAACGGCGGCGTGTTCGGGCGTGATCTGGTGTTGGTGGCCGAGCGTGACGACCAGTCGCAGGCGTCGCGCAACGTGCAGCAGCTTCGCGCGCTCGTCGAGGAGGACGACGTCTTCGCCGTTCTCCCGATCGTCACCCAGATCTTCGCCGGCGCGCAGTATCTGGTCGACGCGGGCGTTCCCGCGTTCGGCTGGAACATCAACGCCGAATGGTCTACCGGCCCCAACCTCTTCGGCGAGAAGGGGTCGTTCCTCTGCTTCGACTGTCCCAACGTCCACCCCGCCTTCGTCGCCCAGCAGGTCGGCGCGACCAAGGTCGCGGTGTTCGCGTACGGCCAGTCGCCGCAGTCGCTCGACTGCGCCGAGGGCATGCGCAACGGGTTCAACACCTATGGGCCCGAGCTGGCGTTCGAGGACACGAGCCTGGCGTTCGGCTTCACCGACCTCAGTGCCGCGGTTGCCGAGGTGCGTGAGCAGGGCGTCGACTTCATCGCGACCTGCATGGATGTCAACGGCAACGCCAACATCGCCCAGGCGGTGCGAGACGCCGGTATCGAGCTGAAGGGCGTGTACTCGCCCGAGGGCTACGCCCTCGACGTGCTCGAGGACCTCGGCGCCAAGATCGACGGCTTCTACTTCGGGTCCGACTTCGTGCCGTTCGAGGAGCCGAACCCGCCCGAGGGGATGCAGCAGTACCTCGACGCGATGGACGAGCTGGGTCAGGTCCCGAGCGAGCAGAGCATCGCGGGATGGACGAACGCGGCCCTGCTCGTCGCCGGCATCGAGGCCGCCGGCCCCGACTTCACCCAGGAGAGCGTGATCGAGGCCATCAACGAGATGACCGACTTCACCGCCGACGGGATCCGGACGCCGCAGGACTGGACGACGCTCCACGAGGCGAACAGCGCTGCCGAAGCCTGCACTGCGATCATCCAGGTGCAGAACGGCGAGTTCGTGCCCGTGTTCGGCGAGCCGGGCTCGCCGTTCGTGTGCTTCGAGGTCGACCAGGTCGCCAAGACGGGCCCACCCGACCTGAGCAGCCCCACGATCCAGTAGTCACGCGGAGAGACGCCCGTGCAGGACATCATCCAGTTCGGGATCGAGGGGTTCCCGGTCGGGTGCGTATACGCGCTCGTCGCCGTCGGCCTCGTCCTCACGTACAAGACGTCGGGCGTCTTCAACCTGGCCTTCGGCGCGCAGGCGTTCCTCTCCGCGGCCGTGTTCCTGAAGTTCCGCAACGACTACGACTGGCCGCTGTGGCTGTCGTTCCTGGTCGCGGTCGTGGTCATCGGCCCGCTGGTCGGGCTCGTGCTCGACCTCGCCCTGTTCCGCCACCTGCGCACGGCGTCGTGGATGGTCAAGCTGGTCACCTCGCTCGGCCTGCTGGTCGCCATTCCGGAGGCCGTCAAGATCTGGTTCGGCCAGGGAGCGCGGTTCAACCCACCGAGCGTCGCACCGCTGCTCGGCATCGACGCCGACCGGGTGTTCCACGTCGGCGACTACAATGTGTCGGCCGACCGGCTCGTCGTGGTGATCGTCACGCTGGCGGTGGTGCTCGGGCTCGGCGTGATGTTCCGCTACACCGCCATCGGGTTGCAGATGCGGGCGGTCGTCGAGAGCCCGCGCATGGTCGAGCTCGCGGGCGTCGACTCGGAGCGCGTGAGCGCGGTGGCGTGGATGGCCTCGAGCCTGCTGGCGGCGTTGTCGGGCGTGCTGGTGGCGCCGCTGCTGACCAACGTCGACTCCAACACCATGACGCTGCTGATCGTGGCCGCGATCGCGGCGGCGGCGTTCGGCAAGCTCACCAGCATCCCGCTGACCCTCGCTGGTGGCCTCCTCCTGGGGATCGGCCAGCGCGTGATCGCCGGCGAGCTGCCGGCCAACAGCATTCTCGCCCAGGGCATCCGCCCCGCACTCCCGTTCCTGTTGCTCTTCGCCCTGTTGATCTTCCTTCCCGGGCTCTACAAGCGGCGCGACGTCACCGATCCGTTGGCCGGAGTCGACCCGCCGGCGCCGGCGCTGGCGGCGTCGTACAAGGACGAGCAGCTCCGCAAGGTCACGCGGTTCACGTTCCCGCTGTTCCTGGCGGTCTTCATCGGGCTCAACCTCTTCGTGCTCAGCGGGCTCTGGGTGAACCGTTTCACCGAGGGGCTCGTGTTCGCGGTGATCTTCCTGTCGATCACGGTGTTCACCGGACTGTCGGGCCAGGTGTCGCTCGGGCAGGCGGCGTTCGCCGGGATCGGTGCCGCCATGACGGGTCAGCTCGCGACCCAGTCGGGGATGGCCGTGTGGCTGGCCATGCTCGTGGGCGCCGTGGTCGCCGGCGTCATCGGTGCGCTGCTCGCCCTTCCGGCGCTCCGCCTCGGCGGCATCTTCCTGGCGCTCGCCACCCTCGCGTTCGGGTTGGCGGTGGAGGCCATCGTCTTCCCCCTCGACGGGACCGAAGAGATCTTCGGCTTCTACCCGAACGTGTTCGGCGGCCAGCTCGGGGTGAAGGTGCCACGACCCCAGGGTCTCGCCACCGACCAGTCGTTCTTCCTGTTCGTGTTCGCGATCTTCGGCCTCGTCGCGATGCTGGTGATCCTCGTCCGCAACGGCACGACCGGGCGGTTCCTCGGCGCGATGCGCGGAAGCGAGACCGCGGCCGCGTCGATCGGCATCAACGGCACCCGCCAACGGATCATCGTGTTCGCCTTCTCGGCGGCGATCGCGGGTCTGGGAGGCGCGCTGCACGGCATGCTCGTGGGGAGCAGCACCTACCAGAACTGGCCCGCGTTCTACGGGATCGTCTGGGTCGTGCTCGTCCTGACCCTCGGGGTTCGCACGATCGACGGCGCCGTCAACGCCGGGATGAGCTTCGTGCTCGTCCAGTACCTGCTCGACGACCTCTTGCACCTTCCGGCGTCGCTGTTCTTCGTGCTCTTCGGGCTGGGGGCGCTCACGTACGCTCGCCACCCCGAGGGCGTCGTCGAGTTCCAGACGCGCCGCAGCATCGACGAGCAGGTGCAAGGCCGGCGGCTCAACGCCCGCGCCGCCCGTCTGCGGAGCGCGGGGCGGCTCCCGTCGGAGTGGATGCCCGTCCGCTACGCCGTGGTCCCGATGATGCCGCTGCTGCTCGTGCCCGTCGTGGGGTACTACATGGGCTCGCGGCCCGCCCTCTTCGCAGTGCTGATCGGCGTGCCTCTCCTCTACAGCTTCTGGTGGGTCTACCGGTGCTACGCCAACATCCACGCCCACCGCGGCCGCGGCGTCCCCGCCCCCGTCGGCCTGCTCGTCGACCTCGCGGCGCGGCTGGGCACGCTCTTCCTCCTGCCGATCGAGATCGCCCGCATGGCCGGCGGCGACGGCCGCGACCAGCCGATCACGTGGCGGGCCGGCCGGGCGCCGTGCGGCTTCGTCCTCGCAGGCCTGTTCCTCTGGTACCGGAGCGGCACCGAGAACGCGCCCGAGGACCTCGGGCTGCTCGTGATCGCGCTCGCGGGGATCGTCGTGTTCCTCCGCTGGGTCGCTCAGGTCCAGCAGGCGCTGAACCGGTCGTGGCTCGATCTCGCCGAGCCGGAGGCCGCCGAGGGGGACGAAGGGGAGCCCGGCGTGGCCGAGAAGGTGGAAGCGCCGCCGGCTCTGACCGCGCCCGCCGGGGGGACGTGATGGCCGCGTCGAGCACCGCCGCGAGCCGGCCCGTTGAGCGCGCCTCGCAAACGGGCCCGCTCCTCGAGGCGCGCGACATCACCAAGCGCTTCGCCGGCATCAAGGCCCTCGACAGCGTCAACCTCGACGTCGAGGCGGGCGAGCTCGTCGGGTTGATCGGCCCCAACGGCGCCGGCAAGACCACCTTCTTCAACTGCCTGCTCGGCATGGAGCGCCCCGACACCGGTGTGGTGCTCTTCGGCGGCCGTGACGTCACGACCCTGCCGGTGTACAAGCGGGCCCGGCTCGGCATCGGCCGCACGTTCCAGCGCCTCGAGGTCTTCGTCGGGCTCAGCGTGCGCGAGCACTTCCTCCTCGCCGACCGGGCGCACCGCGGCGACGCGCCCTTGTGGCGTGATCTCCTGCGCCTCTCGCGCACCACGTCGGAGGAAGCGGCCCGGGCCGACCGCATGCTCGACATGCTCGGCATCACCAACCTCGCCGACAAGCCGGTGGAGTCGCTGAGCCTCGGACGCAGCCGCCTCGTCGAGCTCGGGCGGGCACTGATGACCGAACCCCGGCTGCTGCTGCTCGACGAGCCGTCGTCGGGCCTGGACCGCACCGAGACCGCCGCCCTCGCCAGCCGGCTCGCCCGCATCACGAACGAGGAAGGGACCGCCGTGCTGCTCGTCGAGCACGACATCGAGCTCGTGCAAGAGGTCGTCAGCCGGATGTTCGTCCTCGACTTCGGCACGGTCATCGCCGCCGGCGCGACCGGCGACGTGCTCGACGACGCCACCGTGCGCAAGGCCTACCTCGGAGACATGGTGTGAGCTCGCCCACCTCGACCTCCACCACCGGCAACGGCGAGGGCACCGGCGCCCTCACGGATGGTGCGCTCCTGGAGCTGCGCGACGTGCACGCGGGCTACGGACCGTTCCGGTCGCTGTTCGGCGTGTCGTTCGCCGTGGCGCCGGGATCGGTGACCGCGCTCCTGGGCTCGAACGGCTCCGGGAAGACCACCGTCGTTCGGGTGGTCTCCGGGCTGCTCCAGCCGACGGCGGGGGCGGTCGTGTTCGAGGGGCGCGACGTGACCGGCCGCCGCGCCTACCAGATCGCCCGACTCGGCATCACGCACGCGCCGGAAGGCCGATCGGTGTTCGCGTCACTGACGGTCGAGGAGAACCTCGTCTTGACGTTCCGCGAGCACTTCGGGCGCAAGCGCTACCGCGAAGCCCTCGAGCAGGCCTTCGAGATGTTCCCCCGCCTGGGGGAGCGGCGTCATCAGCTGGCGGGCTCGATGTCGGGCGGTGAGCAGCGCATGCTGTCGCTCGCCCGCGTCCTCGTCGCTTCGCCCAAGCTGCTGGTCACCGACGAGCTGTCGCTGGGTCTGGCGCCGGTGGTGATCGACGAGGTGTACCGGATGCTGGCGACGATCCGCGACCACGGGGTCGCGCTCCTCATCGTGGAACAGCACGTCCGCCGGGCACTGTCGCTGGCCGACGAGGTGGTGGTGATGGCCAAGGGGAAGGTCGCGCTCAGCGGGCCCGCCGCCGAGGTGTCCGACCTGACGGAGACCCTCATCCCGGCGGCGCACGGCGACGGGTCGGCCTCGCGGTAGCCACGGCGGGAGACGGGCCGCCCCGGAGGGCGGCCCGTTCCGCGGTTCGCTGTTCGCGCTCGATCCGCATCGGCGGGCGGCGATCACACCTTGTCGTTGGCGATCACCTCGGCGCACGGGCCCTCGGTGGCGACCGTCGAGTTGGCCAGGGCGGTGAGGTTGCAGAAGGTCAACGTCGACACCTTCCAGACCTTCTTGTCGTCGCCGTCGTCCTTCACCAGCACGGCGCCGCCCGGCGGGGCGATGCCCTGGAGGACCTCCCCGCCGACGACGAGGTTGAAGGCGACGTCGGCGCTCTTCTTGTTGATGAATTCGATCTCCTCGATCTCGTAGCTCGTCATCGAGGCGTTGGCGGCGTTGGCCTCGCCCGTCTCCTGCATGAGCGCCAGGAGCCCCTCGTCGTCGGCGACGCCGGCGACGCACTCGGCCTTCTGCTCGTACGTGTAGCCCAGGGACCCGTCGAGGAAGCAGGCGTAGGCCTCGTTGATCTGGTTCTCGGCCTTCTTCTTGTTCTTCGGCGGCTTGGCGTCCACCGGGCCGGCGAGCATCGCCGATCCCACGAGCCCGGCGACGAGCAGTACGAACAGACGGCGCATGGATGACCCCCTCCGCCTACGCCCCCCTGACGCAGACGTCAGGAATATACCGGCTCCGGCCGGGGTGCGGAAGGGTGGGTGTCAGGGCCTCCCCGCGGCCACGCCGCCGAAGAGCCCCGCATGGGTGACCTCCGCCAGGGTGTCGAGCATCTGGTCCCGCCCCACGTCGACCTGCCGGGCGAGCACGTAGTAGTTGAACCGCTCGATCATCGCCACCAGCGCGAGGGCGGCGATCTGGGGGTCGACATCGGCGGCGGTGCTCCGGCGCACCCGCCCGCCGAGGGTGCGGGAGAACTCGGCGAGCACGTCGGTGCCGAGCCGGCCGAACTCGCTACCCCCGATCTCGGCTTCGGTCCACGCCCGGATGACGGGTCCGTAGTGCTCGTAGAGGTCGGCGAAGCGCTCCAGCCAGTCCCGCAGTGCCCGATAGCCCGACTCGTCGGGGGCGATGGTCGGGAGCCCCTCCGCGAGACCGGCCATCTGCTCGGCCACCTCGGTGGCGAGCGCCCGGAACAGGTCTTCCTTGTTGGCGAAGTACAGGTAGAAGGTGCCGTGCGAGGTCTTGGCGAGCTTGACGATGTCGTCGACCCGGGCCGCGTGGTATCCGCGGTCGGCGAAGATCTCGGCGCCGGCGTCGAGCAGCTTGCGCATCGTCCGCCGGCCGCGCGCCCGCAGCTCACGGCCCTGCGCGGGTGTCCCCGCCCGTCCGTCGGGGGTGACGTCGGGAGCCCCGCCCCGGGTTCGTGGCATCCGGTCAGGGTACGGGTCGTTGACGCCCATGTCACCTTTCTGCCTCCCGGGTCGGGCTCGCAATGCTCGCCCTCCCGCACGCATCCGGCCCGCCCGGAGGCGGGGGAACCCACCTCCTGTTGGGGGATGGCCTGTTGGGGGATGGCAGATACTCCCGGGTGCCCGGATACGCTCCCCGCCCATGACCGTCGCCTCCTTCCGGACGCTGACCGTCGGCGACGAGGCACCGCCGCTCGTGGTCGAGAACATCTCCCGTACCCACTTCGTCCGGTATGCGGGGGCATCGGGCGACTTCAACCCGATGCACCACGACGACACCGTCGCAACGTCGGTGGGCAATCCGTCGGTCTTCGGACATGGCATGCTCACGGCGGGTCTGATGGCCCGGGTGGTCAAGGACTGGCTCGGCCCGGAGGCGCTGCGGCGCTTCCAGGTGCGGTTCTCCAAGCAGGTGTGGCCGGGCGAGACGCTGGTGTGCAAGGCGACGGTCACGGCCCTGCGAGAAGAGGGCGGCGAGGGCGTCGCCGATCTCGAACTGCTCGTCGAGAACGAGGACGGCGAGCCCAAGCTGACCGGCAGCGCGACCGCTGTCGTCGGAGAGGACTGAGGCGGGCGCCCGCGGCGCAGGTACCCTGCGCTGCAGCTCGCCGGGGCCCGAGCGGCCCTCTGAGCGGAAAGGCGGGATAGCTGATGGGTCTGCTGGACGGGCGAGTCGCGGTCGTGACCGGGTCGGGCCGAGGCATCGGGCGGGAGTTCGCGCTCTGCATGGCTCGAGAGGGCGCCCGGCTCGTGATCAACGACGTGGGCGTGAGCCTCGACGGTCGGGGCACCGACGAGGACCCGGCGGCTCAGGTGTGCAAGGAGATCGAGGCCCTCGGCGGCGAGGCGGTGCCCAGCTACGACTCGGTGTCCGACTTCGAAGCCGCCGGCAGGATCGTCCAGACCGCCGTCGACGCCTTCGGCCAGCTCGACATCCTCGTCAACAACGCCGGGATCGTGCGCGACCGGTCGCTCATGAAGATGACCGAGGAAGACTTCGACGCCGTCATCGCCGTGCACCTCAAGGGTGGGTTCAACTGCGCCCGCCACGCCGCGCCCGTCATGAAGGAGGCCGGCTACGGCCGGATCATCAACATCACGTCGTCGGCCGGTCTGCGGGGCAACTTCGGCCAGAGCAACTACGGGGCGGCCAAGGCCGCGCTCATGGGTCTCACCTTCGTCTGGGCGCTCGAGCTCGGCAAGTACGGGATCACGGTGAACGCGGTGGCGCCTGCGGGAGCGACCCGCATGACGGCGGCGTTGTTCGAGCGCACCGGCGCCGAGCCGCCGCCGGAGCAGAACCCCGCCCTCAACGCCCCGCTCGTCGCCTACGTCGCCTCGGAGCAGGCCGGTCACGTGAACGGCCAGATCCTGGGTCGCACCGACTACGCGTTCACCCTGTTCCAGCACCCCAAGCAGATCGCGTGGATGTGGCGCGACGGGGGCTGGGAGCCGAGCCAGGTCGCCGAGCACTTCGACCAGGTACTCGGCCAGCACCTCCAGCACGTCGGCATGGTGATGCCCCAGGGCATGGAGTACGGCGAGAAGAAGTAACCCGGTTGAGATGCGGTTCCCCCTCGGCGTCGTCGACGTGGTCTACGCGCCGGCGCCGGTGGAGGAGCGGGCGCGGCTGGCGGCGGCGGACGGGTTCGCGCACATCGACGTGCTGGTCGACGACGCGTCGGCCGGCCTCGCGCTTCCCGTGGGATGCCCGACGGCGTACCCGAAACCGCGCCCGGGGTGGTGCTCCACGCCCGCCTTCCGCGACGGGCCCGGCATGTGGGAGCGCACGGTCGAGGCGTTCCGGGCGGCGCCCGGCGCGCTGCTCGAGCCCTGGGCCGGGTCGGTCGTGAGCTCGGGGGAGACGTGCCGGGCGATGATGGAGGCGGTGCCGGGGCTCCGGTTGCTCGTCGACACGGGCCACGTCGCCGACTGGGGCGGCGACCCGCTCGAGCTCTTGGCGCACGCCGGCCACGTGCAGCTGCGCCAGGGGAGGCCGGGCCGGGCTCAGCTACACGTCGACGACCCCGCCGGGGTGGTCGACTTCGCCGCCGTGATCGGCCGGCTCGACTCGCTCGGATACGCGGGCCGCCTCAGCGTCGAGTACTTCGACCTGCCCGACCAGGGCTGGTCCCTCGCCGACCCGCGGGCCTGGGCGCTCGACCTGGCGGCAGCCGTTCGCCCGCTCCTCTGACGTCACTTCTTCGTTGCTTGTGCGCGAAGCGGTCGTATGGCGGGCGGTTCTGCACAAACAAGGAGGGCGGGCTAGTCAGCGGGCCACGGTGGGAGGGGGAGGCCGGGGGTCGGCAGGGCTTCCCACGCGACGATCCTGCCCGGCACCGCATCGGTCGCGAACAAAGTGCGGTTGTCCGCGCCGCCGAAGCAGCAGTTCGTCGTCACGCCCTCACCCTCGATCTCGAGGAAGTCGAGCTCGCGACCGTCGGGTGAGATCACGCGCACGCCGTGGTCGACGGTGGCGGCCACGTAGAAGTTGCCGTCGGTGTCGAGGCAGAAGCCGTCGCCGCCGCCGGGCCCCAGCTCCTCGACGATCCACTCGCGCTCGCCGTCGCGGTTCAACCGCTGGAGCCCGCGACCCTCCACCACGACGAGGTCGCGCTCACGGTCGAGGGCGATCCCGTTGCAGTACAGGAAGCCGCCTGCGACCACCGACACGTTCCCGTCGGGCTCGTAGGCCCACACCCGGCCGAGCGGCTGTTTCGGTGGCGGGAACGGCGGCGGGTCGGTGAAGTAGACCACGCCGTCGGGCGCGACCACGAGGTCGTTGGGCGCCTGGAATCCCACGTCGGCGAGATACGAGACCTTCCCCGCCGCCGATACGACCTGGAGCCCCGGCGTCACCGGCCGGTAGGCGGCGTCGGGGAACACCCCCATGGCGGCGAAGTCGATCCCGCCGTTCTGGGTGACCACCAGCGTGCCGTCGGTGCCGCGCGCGAGCCCGTTGGGGCCGCCGCCGGTGTCGGCGATCGCCTGGTAACGGTGCTCGTCGGGGAACACCCGGAAGAGCTTGCCGTCGCAGACGCTGGTGACCGCCAACGATGCCGGTTGCCGCTCCCTGTCGCTCCCGGGCGGACACCACACCGGTCCCTCGCCGAAGCGGATGCCCTCGACCACCACGTCGGCCTGCACGAGCCGAGTCTCGCGTACGCTCCGGCGTGGAGAAGGGGGAGGGAAATGGCACGCATCTCGGTGCTCGATCCGACCGCGTCACCGCCGGAGATCGACCCGGATCCGGGGCCCGACGCCGGCGACCTGTCCGGCCGGATCGTCGGCTTCCGCTACGACCGCACCTGGCAGTCGTTCCTGTGGGTGCTCGACGAGTGGGAGCCTCGTCTTCGAGCCGCGGGCGCCGACATTCGCAGGTGGTGCGCCGGGAACCGGATCGGCGAAGAAGGCGAGCACACCGCGCTCCGTCTCGAGTCGTTCGCGACCGACGTCGACATCGCCGTCATCGGACTGGGCAACTGAGGCTCCTGCACCTCGTGGAGCGTCCACGACACCGTCGCGGTCGCCGAGCGGGAGAAGACGGCGGTCGTCGTCGTGACAGCGGAGTTCGAGCACCTGGCCCACACCATGGCCGCCAACGCCGGGCGGGCGGCCCTGCGCGTCCACGTGCTCCCGTATCCGCTCGAATCTCGACCCGAGGCCGAGGTGCGGGAGATCGCCCGCGAGCACTGGTCGCGGCTCCTCGAGACACTGGGCGTATCGGAGTGAGGCCGTGACCGACGCCGCCGCCCACGAGCACGTTGACCGGGCCGACTGCGGCCCCGAGGGCTGCCAGATCGACTGGCTCGCGAGCGAGCGTCTCGAGGTCGACGACGACCCGGTTGCGTTCACGAAGCTCGCCACCGACGCCGGCTGGGGTGACGGCCTACCCCTGATCCCGCCCACCGAGGCGCGCGTGCGCGACCACGTCGCCGCGTCGGGACGCTTCCCGGAGGAGTGCATCGCCGAGCTCCCACCCCGGAACGGCCGCGCGACCGTCGAGAAGCTCGCGATCAACGCCATCATGGCCGGAGCCCCGCCGGAGGCGATGCCGTTGCTGTGCGCGGCCGTCGCGGCGATGGCGGAGCCGGCCTTCAACCTGTTCGCGCTCAACACCACCACCTCGTCGGTGGTGCCGGGCATGTTCGTGAACGGGCCGGCGCGCCACGCGCTCTCCCTTCCGTACGACACCGGCTGCTTCGGTGGCGACGCCGGGCCTGCCCCCGCCATCGGACGCGCGATCCGCCTCGTGATGCGCAACGTCGCCGGCCAGCGCGTCGGGGTCAGCTCGAAGAGCGTGTTCGGCCAGCCGGCGCGGGTCGCCGGCATCGTCGTGGCCGAATGGGAAGAACGTTCGCCCTGGGCACCGCTCGGCGAGCGCCGCGGGGTGCCGGGCGACTCGGTGACGGTGCACGGCTGCACCGGAACCGTCGACGTGGCCGACATCGTCGCCGACGACGGCGCCACGCTGCTCGAGGTCGTCGGCAAGTCACTCGCGTTCCCCGGAACGAACGCGTTCATCGGCGCTCATCACGGCGCCGAGATCATGGTGTGCCTGGCCCCGCCGTGGGCCGACCTCATCGCCGCGAGCTATCCGGCGGTGGACGACGTGCAGGAGCGGCTGTGGGCACACGCGGCCCTGCCGTTGGCATGGTGGCCCGAGCCGCACCGCCGGAAGGCGCAAGACAGCGGTCGCGTCGACGCCGACGGCCTCGTGCACCTCGTGGAGGACCCGAACCACCTGCTCGTGTTCGTGTGCGGCGGACTCGCCAACCTGCACGCATTTGCCCTGCACAGCTTCGGCCCGACGCGCGCCGTGACGAAGGGCTTCTGAGGTGTGAACGGTCCGGGTGCGGTCGTCGTGGGTACCGGCTTCGGTGCGCGGGTGCACGTGCCCGCCCTGCGTGCCGCCGGATTCACGGTCGTCGCTCTCGTCGGTCGCGACCGGGACCGCACGCGGTGGCGCGCCGAGCGTCTCGGGGTCCCGCATGCCCTCACCGCGCTCGACGCAGGGCTCGTGTTGCCCGGCGTGGAGGCGGTGACGATCGCAACCCCTCCGGCGACGCACTGCGAGCTGACGCTGGCGGCCCTCGCCGCCGGCAAGCACGTGCTGTGCGAGAAGCCGTTCGCGCTCGACGCGACCGAGGCCGAGACGATGCTGGCGGCCGCCGGCACGGCTGGGGTTGCGCACCTCGTCGGCCACGAGTTCCGGTGGGCGACCGACCGGGCGGTGGCGGCCCGCGTCATCGCCGCCGGCGCGATCGGCGAGCCCCGGCTGGCGTCCCTGGTCCACCACGTCGACCTCGTCGCCGACCCGGAGGCAGGCCTGCCGGCGTGGTGGTTCGACTCTGCCGCCGGCGGCGGCTGGCTGGGCGCGTCGGGCTCACACGCCGTCGACCAGCTCCGCGTCTGGGTCGGAGAGATCGCGTCGGTCAGCGCGGCCGTCGACACGATCTCGGGTCGGTCCGCGGGCAGCGCCGACGACACCTTCACGATCCGCATTCGGTTCGCCTCGGGCGCCGACGGCGTACTCCAGCAGACCGCCGGGGCCTGGGGCCCCGGCGCCGCGCTGAGCCGCGTCGTCGGCAGCGAAGGGACCGTGTGGCTCGACGACGGGGTGGCGTGGCTCGCCGACCGAGTGGCGACCCGGGCCCTGCCGGTTCCCGACGACCTCGAGCTCCCGGAGGCTCCCGGCATGAGCGACGACCCTCGCCATCGCTTCACGCACCTCGAGCTGGGGCCGTACACCCGGTTGGCAGAAGTGCTGCGTGCCGGCGTCGAAGGCGCGGCGCCGGCCACCGCCGTGCCGGCGCCGACCTTTGCCGACGGCCTGGCGTGCATGCGTGTGCTCGACGCGGTGCGGGCGTCGGCTGCGTCGGGCGGTGACGTCATCTCGGTATGAGGACAGCGGAACCGCCACTCACCAGTGCTGACCGAACCGCTCCCGGTAGGTGTGGTCGGCGACTGGCTCACGGCGTGGCGGGCGGAGTGGTCGAGCGGGATACCCGAGCGGGACGACGGCAACCGGGCGCACGTGCTCGGGGAGGTCGAGGAGGGCGCGCAGCTCGTCGGCGTGGGCGGTGACCAGCGTCGTGAGGGCCGAGCCCAGGCCGGCGGCGGTGGCGGCGAGCAGGAGGTTCTGGATCGCGGGGAACAGCGACGATGCGACCGTGGCCTCGAGGCAGCGCTCGAGGTCGGCGGCCACGATCACGAGCACCGGGGCGGCGCTCACGCCGCCGGTCGCGCCGCGGTCGACGTCGGCGAGCAGCGCCGGCTCGAGTCGGGACTCGGAGAAGGCGCGTGCGCCCTCGTCCCACGCGCGGCGAGTCAGCGCCCCGATCCGGGCGCGCATCCCGTCGTCGCGCACCACGACGAATACCCACGGCTGGCGGTTCTCGGCGCTGGGGGCGAACGTGGCGGCCTCGAGGACGCCCTCGACCAGCTCGTCGGGGACCGGCTCGTCGGCGAACGACCGGCACGCGCGTTGCGACCGCACGACGTCGAAGAACGCGTCGCTCACGCGGGTCGCTCGCCGACGCGCCGGAAGCTGTTCACGTACATGATGCGCAACTCGGGCGTGGTCGCCCACCGGTCCCATGCCTCGCTCCCGGGTTCACCGAGCAGCTCGGTCACGAGTGGGGTCATCGCCTTGAATGCGGACTCGGGATCGTCGGTGTCCATCTCGTAGAAGTGCAGGAAGCGGGGGTCGCCGCCGGTGACGTTCTCGTAGGGCGTGATCATCGAGTAGCCGGGCACCGCGACCTCGGCGATGTGACGGATGTGGACGAAGTCGGCCCAGTCGCGCAGCGCCTGCGCCTGGCCGGGCTCCCTCGGGCTGATCAACACGAGCGACAGGCCGACCGTCGGCCTGCCGGTGAGCCGGCCCTGACCGGGTCGCGGCGTGCGCCGGAAGTGGTGGCCGCGCACGCCGGCGGGTGTGGCCGGCGCCCGGAAGCCGTCCTGCACCTCGTAGACCGCGAGGAGCCCGAACTCGGGCAGCTGTCGAGGCAGGTCGTCGCGATCGCGGTGCACGTTCTCCCACCAGGTCGCGCGGTCGACGGCGGCGGATCCGAGAACCTCGGGCATCCGGTCGCCGAGATACTCGTCGACGGGACGATCGGTCATCTCCAGGTAGAGACCCGGCGTGAGCCGATCCTCCATCACGACGTTCCGAGCAGCGCCGTCGGGTTCGTGCACGCCATTCTCCTGATTTCGCCGGCCCCGAGGCCGGCGTCGGCGAGCGCGTCGGCGTATGCCTGGAAGCCCGCCGCCGGGCGCTCGTTCACTCGCTGTCCGAAGTCGGTCGCCAGCGTGCAGCGGTCGACGCCGATCGCGCGGGCGGCCCCGGCGAAGTCGGCCGGCGGCCGGGTCGCGAACGCACCGATGCAGGTGAGCGCGCACAGCTCGATGGTGGCGCCGAGGTCGGCGAGCTCGACGCACTGGTCCACCGACAGGTTGGGGCCGGCGAGCTCCTCGAGTGCGTGTGTCACGAGTACCTTCCCTCGGCCCGCGAACTCGCGGGTCACCGCCACGTGCTCGGCCCAGCTGACGTGCCCGGTGGCCAGGACGGCGTCGTGCTCCGCGACCAGGTCGAGTACCTCGACCGTGTCGGGGAGCAGCTTTCCGCCCTCGTCGACGATCGAGATGCCCGGTCCGGGGATGCCCAGCTGGGCCGCCACCCCGTTGAGCTGGTCTTGACGGCTCGAGAGCGTCGGTAGCCACACGACCTTGGCGCCGATCCGCAGCGCCGTCTCCACCGCCGCCGGGTTCACGCCGCCGACCTCGCGGTCACAGCAGATCCCCCCGAAGACGCGCACGCCGTCGACGACGCGGTCGACGATCGCGGCCAGGGCGGCGGTGGGGTAGTCGTGCGACTTCAGCACGACCGCGGCGTGGCCGGCGCCGGCCGCGTCGCGCGCCGCGTCGAGGGCGTCGACGGACCGCTCGCGATGCGCGTCGGGCCCGAAATGGCAATGCAGGTCGGCGGCGCCCGTGAGGTCGACGGCGGGCATGCGCGTCAGTCGCCGTCCGGTTCGTCGAGCCGGAACCCGATCTTCATCCCGACCTGGAAATGACCCACGTGACCCTCCTTGATCCAGCCGCGGATCTCGGTCACCTCGAACCAGTCGAGGTTGCGCAGTGTCTTGCCCGCGCGATCGACACCGTTGCGCACCGCGTCCTGGATGCTGGCCTCCGACGTGCCGACCACCTCGGTGACCCGGTAGGTGTGCGGGCTCTCGGTCATGGATTCTCCTCCTTGTTGGACGGTCGTGCCCCTCGGTGCTCACCCCGCGCGGGGCTCTAGCCTGCGGCCGTGCCACCCCGCCGCCACGACCGCGACGCCGGCGGACCGCCCGACCTCCTTGCCGCCAAGGCAGCACTGCGCGACGAGGTGTGGGCGGCACTGCGCGCTGCAGGGGTGGCCCGCTTTCCGGGCGCCGAGGGACGCATTCCCAATTTCGTCGGCGCCGAAGCGGCGGCCGAGGCACTCCGCGCCACGGACGCATGGGCGCGGGCTCGCACGGTGAAATCGAACCCCGACTCGCCGCAGTGGCCCGTACGCCAGCGGGCGCTCGAGGACGGCAAGACGCTCTACATGGCGGTGCCGCGCCTGGCGGAGGAGAAGCCGTTCTTCCTCCTCGATCCCGACCATCTCGCCGACCCGCCCCGGAAGGCGAGCTCGATCAAGGGAGCCTCCCGCTCCGCGCGTGCCGTGGACGTGGACGCGCTCGCGCCGGTCGACCTGGTGGTGACGGGCTGCGTCGCCGTGGGGGAGGACGGCGCCCGCCTCGGCAAGGGCGGCGGGTTCAGCGACCTCGAGCTGGCCGTGGCCGCCCGCGCCGGCCTGGTCGGGCCCGAGACCGTCGTGGCCACGACGGTCCACGACCTCCAGGTGCGCCCGGCCGCGACGATCCCTCGTGCCGGTCACGACATCCACGTCGACCTCGTCGTCACCCCGACCCGCCTCCTGGCCTGTCCCCGACCCCGGGGCCACCGCTCGCCGGAGCTCCACTGGGACGAGCTGACCGACGACAAGATTGCCGCCATCCCGCTGCTGGGGCGGCTCCGAGCGTCACAGTAACGTTGACATCCGTGTCAGGAAACCGGGTTCGCGCCGCGCCCGCTCCCGGGCAGGCGCCCATGCCGGCCCCGAACGCGGCCGCGCTGCTGCGCCGGAACGCCACCGATCCCGCGATCCGGGATCGGCCGGCGCTGAAGTTCGGCGATCGGGTCTGGACCCACGCCCAGTACGTGGCCGAGTCGTGCCGGTGGGCGAACCTCTTCCTCGCCCATGCGCCCGCCGACGCGCCGTTGCACGTCGGCGTGCTCCTCGACAACACCCCCGAGTACCTGTTCGCCTTCGGCGGTGCGGCGCTGTCGGGGGCGGCGGTGGTGGGCATCAACCACACCCGCCGGGGTGAGCACCTGGCGCGCGACGTGGAGCACACGCACGTCGCGATGCTCGTCACCGAGCCCCGCCATCGGCAGCTGCTCGAGTCCATCTCCGCCGGCGTCGACGTACCGGTGCTCGTCTCGAATCGCCATCCCGATGCCGACGACCCTGCGGGAGCGTTCGGCGTCGACCTCGACGACGCCCTGGAGCGGGTGGCCACCGACGACCCGGGCCTCGAACCCGACGCCGACACGATCTGGGGCTTGATCTTCACGTCGGGGACCTCGGATGCGCCCAAGGCCGTCATCTGCACCCAGCGACGGTTCCTGGTCACCGGGAACCGCATGGGGATGATCATGGATCTCGGGCCCGACGACGTGGGCTACGTGTGCATGCCGCTGTTCCACTCGAACGCACTGATGGTGGGCTGGGCGCCGTCGATCGTGTACGGGGCGTCGGTGGGGCTCGGGCGGCGCTTCAGCGCGTCGCGCTGGCTCGGCGACGTACGCCGCTACGGCGCGACGTGGTTCAACTACACCGGCAAGCCGCTCGCGTACCTGCTGGCCACGCCGGAAGCGCCGAACGACGCCGACAATCCGCTCCGGGTCGCGTTCGGCAACGAGGGATCGCCCGAGATCGTGGACGCGTTCTCGCGCCGCTTCGGGGTCGAGGTCATCGACGCGTACGGCGCCACCGAGGGTGGCGTCGCCGTCAACCGTGACGCCGAGGCTCGTCCGGGCGCGCTCGGGCAGGTGGCGCCGGAGGTGAAGGTCGTCGACGAGGCAGGCCGCGAGCTGCCACCCGCCCGCATCGACGCCACCGGCCGCGTGCTCAACCCCGAGGAGTGTGTCGGCGAGATCGTCAACACCGCCGGCGTAGGCCCCTTCGAGGGGTACTACAACAACCCGGCGGCGAACGAGCGCACGATGCGCTTCGGCTGGTACTGGACGGGGGACCTCGGCTACCTCGACCGGGACCGGTACCTCTACTTCGCGGGCCGCACCGCCGACTGGATCCGGGTCGACGGCGAGAACTTCCTCGCCGCGCCGATCGAGGCGGCGCTCGCCCGTCATCCCGACGTCGTGCTCGCCAGCGTCTACGGGGTGCCCGACCCGGAGGCCGGCGACCAGGTGATGGCGGGCCTCGTGCTGCGCCCCGGCGCCGAGCTCGACCCGGTGGCGTTCGCGGCCTGGCTCGACGCGCAGGGTGACGTCGGCTCGAAATGGCGGCCGCGGTACGTGCGAGTGTTGCACGACCCGCCGACGACGGGGACGAACAAGATCGTCAAGCGCACTCTCGTGCACCAGAAGTGGCGGCGCGACCGTCTCGGGCGCGATGTCGTGTTCGAACGCGGGCGCGGCGACGAGCACTACCGCCCCTTCGGGGACGACGACGAGCAGGCACTGCACGACGCGTTCGCCCGCAATCAGCGCGAGCGCTTCTGGGATCTGTGACGTGAGCGGCCTCGGACGCCCCCCTTCCCGTGAACCTGCGCGCTCCTCGCGCCGGACCCGGCGCGCTCGGCGCGCAGGTTCGGAGTAGGTGCCGTGGATCTCTCGTTCAGCCCGGAGGAGCGGGCGTTCGCGGAGGAGGTGCGCGCCTGGCTGACGGCGAACCTGGAGCTTCCGCCGCGTTTCGAGTCGCTCGACGACGAGATCGAGTGGGGCCGGGAGTGGCAGGCGAAGCTCGCCGCCGGCCGCTGGGTCGGGATCCACTGGCCTGCGGAGTACGGCGGACGGGGTGCGTCGCCCGTGCAGGTCGCGATCTTCAACATGGAGTACGCCCGCTCGCGCGCGCTCCAGCCCGTGAACCGTGTCGGGATCAATCTCGCCGGTCCGACGCTGCTGGCGCACGGCACGGAGGCGCAGAAGCAACGGTGGCTGCCGTCGATCCTCGACGCCGGCGAGCTGTGGTGCCAGCTCTTCAGTGAACCGGCGGCCGGCTCCGACCTGGCGTCGCTCCGCACGCGCGCGCAGCCGGCCGAGGGTGGGTGGCTGCTCTCCGGGCAGAAGGTGTGGACGAGTTACGCCCGCCAGGCGCGGTGGGGGATCTGCCTCGCCCGTACCGATCCCGAAGCGCCTCCGCACCGCGGCATCTCGTATCTCGTCGTCGACATGCAGGCGCCGGGCATCGACGTGCGGCCCCTGGTGCAGATCACGGGCGAGGCCGAGTTCAACGAGGTGTTCCTCGACGAGGTGTTCGTT
>DASUUL010000036.1:0-11607 GCA_036374115.1 Acidimicrobiia bacterium
GTCGTGGTGGACGCGGCGCCGTTCTGGGGCTCCGACGTCGGCGGTCTGCTCTCGATGGTGCCGGCCTACCTCCTGACCGCGGTCCTCCTGCTCGGCTGGCGGATCCGCCTTCGCACCGCATCGATCGCCGTCGCGGCGGCGGTGCTGGCGTTCCTCGCCGTCGGCTTCCTCGACCTGGCGCGCCCGGCCGACAGTCGCACCCACCTCGGACGGCTCTTCGAGAAGGTCGCCGACGACGGGTGGTCGAGCTTCACGACCACGATCGAACGGAAGCTCAGCGCCAACTTCCGCAACATCACGGGGACCGTCTGGGTCTACGTGGTTCCCATCGCCGTGCTGCTCGTGCTGTGCGTGGCGTTGTGGGCACGCGAGCGGCTCCGGGCGCTGCGCGGTAGCCACCCGGAGCTCGTGGCGGGCGCGATCGGCGCCGTCGTCCTCGTCGTCGTCGGCTTTGCCGTCAACGACTCCGGCGTCAAGGTGCCGGGCGTGATGCTCACCGTGCTCGGCGCCGCGTTCATCGTGTTGGTCGCATCGCCTGCGGGCGACCCGGAGCCGGAGGCGCCGACCCGTGAGCTGCCCGCGAGGGTCGGATCATGAAGGTCTTCGCCGCCGCGATCCTCCTCGTCGCCGCCGGCGTGGGCGCGACCGGATGGCCGGCCGGCGCCGGGGCCGCCGGCGGCGACGATCCCCGTGTACTCGTGATCTCGGTGCCGGGGCTCACGTGGCAGGACGTCGAGAACAACTACGACGACATCCCGAACCTGGCCCGCCTCCTCGACCGGTCCGGCGTGGCCGACCTCGCCACCCGCACCATCAGCCGCCGTATCCGGCTCGCCGACGGCTACTCGACGTTCAACGCCGGGACCCGTGCCGTCGGCGCCGGCGGTGCCGACGACGGAGAGGCGTTCGCGGTGGGCGAGCCCTTCGGGCGCGATTCCGCCGGGCGGGTCTTCGAGCGCCGGACCGGGGACCACGTCGGCGAGGGGATCGTCGTGCTCTCCCTCGCCGAGATCCTCGAGCGCAATGCCGGCGAGCTCTACGACGCCGAGGTGGGCGCGCTCGGCGACGCGCTCGCCGCGGCCGGTCGCCCGCGGGCGGTCATCGGCAACGCCGACGGCTTCGATCCGCCCGAGCCCGCGGTCGCCACCTACCGCCGCACCGTGGCGGAGGGGCTCATGGGCTCCGACGGGGTGGTGCCGGCGGGCACCGTGGGCGCCGACCTCCTCGTCGAGGACCCCGAGGCGCCCTTCGGCCTGCGTCTCGACAACGAGGCCGCGGCGGGCGCGTTCGCGGAGGTCTGGGAGCCGGGCGCCGTCGTCCTGGTGGAGGCGTCCGACCTCGTGCGCGAGGACGCGTACCGCGGCTTCGCCGACGCCGAGCAGCGGCCGAGACTGTTCCGCCAGGCCCTCCAGGCCACCGACGACCTCGTGGGGCGGCTGCTCGAGGAGGTCGACCTCGGCCGGGACGTCGTGCTCGTGATGGGGACGAGCCACCCGGAGCGGCAGGTGCGGCTCACCGTCGCCGCGCTGCACGAGCCCGGAGGGGAGCCCGGGCTCCTGCGCTCGGGATCGACGCGGCGTTCCGGGTTCGTGCAGCTCGTCGACCTGGCGCCCACGATCCTGGACCGGGTCGGCGTCGCGATCCCCGAGTCGATGGAGGGCCAGCCCATCACCCTGGGTGATTCCGGCGGGTCGGCGAGCGACCGGCGGGCCTTCCTCGTGCGCGAGGACGCCGCCGCGACGTTTCGGGACGCCCGGGTGGGATCGGTGGCGACGATCTTCGTCGTGGGTGAGCTCGTGCTCGCCTTGGGCACGATGCTGCTCGTGGTGCGCCCGGGGCGCCGCGACCTCGCGCGGGCGTTGTTCGCGGGCGCCATCGTCGCGCTCGCGTACCTGCCCGCCGTCTGGCTCGCCCGGCTGTTCCCGTTCCACGACTGGGGCGTGGTCGCCTACTTCGCCTTCCTCCTGGGCGTCGCCGCCGTGCTCGCGGCTACCTACATCGTGGTCACCCGGGGGAGGCGGCTCGACACGGTGATCGTGGCGCTGGCCGTGATCGTCGTGCTGCTCCTCGTCGACGTCGTGCTCGGCACACCGCTGCAGTTCAACAGCGCCCTCGGCTACTCGCCCAAGGTGGCGGGGCGGTTCACCGGGTTCGGCAACCTCGGCTACGCCGCGCTCGCGTCGTCGGCGGTCCTGCTGGCCGGGCTCCTGGCCCACCGGATCGGTGGCCGGCGCGGAGCCCGCGTCGGTGTCGGCCTGCTCGTCGTGGTGTTCGTCATCGATGCGCTGCCGTTCTGGGGCTCCGACGTCGGGGGGACACTGTCGATCCTGCCCGCGTACGCGGTGGCGTCGTATCTCCTGCTCGGGGCGCGCGTACGGGCGCGCACGATCGTGCTGTGCGGCCTCGGGGCGGTCGCGGCGGTCGTGGTCTTCGGGCTGGTCGACCTGGCGCGACCGGCCGACCAACGAAGCCACCTGGGGCGGCTCTTCGAGAGCATCGCCGACGACGGCTTCTCGTCGCTGGCGACCGTGATCCTCCGCAAGGCCGGGAGCAACCTCGCGGCGTTGACCACCTCGGTCTGGATGTGGATGGTGCCGATCGCGCTCGGGCTGCTCGCCTGGCTGCTGTGGAGAACGCCCGGGCGGCTGCGGGCCGTGTACCGCCGGATCCCCGAGCTGGGGGCGGTGACGATCGGGTTCGTCATCGTGGCGGTGCTCGGGTTCGCGCTCAACGACACCGGCATCGCCGTTCCCGGCGTGATGCTCGGCGTCGCCACCAGCGTGTTCGTCGCGCTCGTCGCCTGGAGCGTCGAGGAGCGTGAGCCCGGAGCGGCGCGGCAACCGGTGGAGGCCGGATCATGACGGTGCTGGTGGCGTTGGCCGCCGGCGCGCTCACGGCCGTCCTGCTCTGGTACGTCACCATCGACATGCTGGCGATCCCCGCGCTGGCACGGTCCAACTACCGGGATCGGGTGGTGCCGACGGCAGGTGGGCTGCTCGTCGTGCTCGCCGTGCTCGTGCTCGAGGGGGGACGAGCGGTCCTCGGCGCCTTCGGCGTCGGCGACGACCCGGGGCTCACGGCCGCCCGCTCCTTGGTGCTGCTGGCCGCGTTCGGGTTCGGGTTCCTCGGCTTCGTCGACGACACCGTGGGTCACGTTCCCGGCGCCGGAGACGATCGCGGGTTCCGCGGCCACGTCGGGGCGCTCCTCCGCGGGCGCGTCACGACGGGGCTCGTCAAGCTCGTCGGCGGCGCCGCGGTCGCGGTGGTGCTGGTGGCCACGCCCGGATCCGTGACGGGGGGCCGATTGGTGCTCGACGCAATGCTCGTTGCCCTCGCCGCCAACCTCGGCAACCTGCTCGACCGTGCGCCCGGGCGGGTGATCAAGGTCGGCCTGGTCGCGTACCTACCACTCGCGTTCGCGCTGGGCACGACCGCGGTGGGGGTGGCGGTGGCTCCGGTGATGGGAGCGGCGATCGGCCTCCTCCTGCCCGACCTGCGCGAGCGACTGATGCTCGGCGACACCGGTGCCAACGTGCTCGGAGGAGTGCTCGGCGTGGGAGTCGTGCTGGGATTGGGCGCCACCACGCGCACGGTCGTGCTCGTCGTCGTGGCGGTGCTCAACATCGCCGCCGAGCTGGTGTCGTTCAGCGCGGTCATCGAGCGGGTCCCGGCGTTGCGCGCGTTCGACCGGCTCGGCCGGGGCAACTAGCGCGTCGAGGACGCGGGGCACTCGCCTTTCGTGTACAAGACCCGCTCGTCGCCGTAGCGGGCGGCCTCCTCGTAGCCCGACCGCTCGAGCTCCGCGCCCAGCCCCGGCAGGTCCGCGTAGCGGTCGTGCCACACGAGCACGGCGCAGACGTCGTCGTCCCGGGCCGTGTCGACGATCACGCCCGTGGTGATCTGGCCCTGCTCGATGCGCTTGATCGACGAGTCGACGAGATCGCCGGGGACGCGGCGTTCGGCCCGCCACGCCAACCCGGGATCGTCGGTGATGACGGCGCTGTCGTCGGGGAGCGCGCCGAGGTCGTCCACCGCGGCCGCCTCCCTGGCGTCGTAGTCGTCGGGCCAGAGGATCGGGTTCACGTGGGCGAGGAACCAGGGCGCCACCGCCACGAACGCCACCGCCAGGGCGGCGGGTGGCGCCGGCCGCAGCGCCGCCAGGAGCGCGAGCGGCGGCACGATCTCGGCGAGCTGCGGTCGCCAGAACGCCGGCTCGAGGATCAGCACGGCGGCCACGGCGGCGGCCCACGCCGCCAGGAGCCAGGCCGCCAACCGCATCGTCGCGTCGCCACCGGGAGGCGCCGGCTCGCGGCGGGCGGGCCGGTGGCGCCGCACGCCCGCGGTCACCGCCGCGAGCACGCCGGCCGCCACGACGAAGGGGTCGCGCTCGAGCAACGTGGTGACCAGTTTGCGGGCGGCGCCCGTGTGCGAGGAGATCCGGGCCGAGCCGCGGTGGTACTCGATGTACTGGTCCCACACCCGGTCGAAGCCCCAGGGCGCGGTGGCAGCCACGCCTGCCAGCGCGGCGGCGCCGACCGCCAGCGCGACGTCACGGGAGCGGCGCCGGCTCAGGAGCAGGACGCCCACCGGGATGAGCGCCGGGAGCACGAGCACCTTCACGCAGAGCGCCGCGCCCATCACCACGCCGATGGCGATGGCCCGCGCGGTCGTCGGCCGCTCCCGGTAGCCGAAGGCGAGCGCGACCGCGCTGGTCGCCAGGGCCAGCGCGGGGCCGTCGGCCGCGACCGGCGCGGTGGTCCACAGGACCGACCCGCTCGTCGTGACGAGCCCGGCGGCGAGGATCGCGCCGCCCCGGCCCGTGATGCGGCGGCCGGTGGCGTAGGTCGCGACCGTGACGACCGCGCCCGCGGCCAGCGCCAGCACCCGCGGCGCGTTGGCGGTCCGGAGCCCGACCAGGTCGCCGAGCCACACGAGCGGCAGGAAGAGCGGTCCCTGGGGGGAGAAGATGTCGCGGTAGGGCAGCTCCCCGTCGCGGAGGAGGAGCGCCGACGCGCCGAAGACCCCGTCGTCGTAGGTGAGATGAGCGTCGGCGAGGTAGGCCGGCAACCGGATCACGATCGCGAGCAGGGCGAGCACCGCCGCATCGACCCGCCAGGTACGCGCTCCGGCCGGCACGCGCAGCCGCGTCACGACCGCATCGGACATGAGCGGCACCGTACCGAACGGGATGCGCGGCCGAGCCGCGCGGCGCGTGCTAGGTTCGCTCGTGTCTCCCGAATTGCCCCGGCGATCGCCGGTATGAGCCCCGCCAAGCACATCTTCGTCACCGGGGGCGTGGCCTCCAGCCTCGGGAAGGGCCTCACCGCCTCCTCGCTCGGGCGCCTCCTCAAGAGCCGTGGGCTCCGGGTCACGATGCAGAAGCTCGACCCGTACATCAACGTCGATCCCGGCACGATGAACCCGTTCCAGCACGGTGAGGTCTTCGTGACCGACGACGGGGGTGAGACCGACCTCGACCTGGGCCACTACGAGCGCTTCGTCGACGTGCCCCTGAGCAAGAAGTCGAACGCCACCACCGGCTCGATCTACCAGGAGGTCCTGGCCAAGGAGCGCCGGGGCGCCTACCTCGGCCAGACGGTGCAAGTGATCCCGCACATCACCGACGAGATCAAGGACCGCATCCTCCGCCTGGCCGACGAGGACGTCGACGTCGTGATCACCGAGATCGGCGGGACCGTCGGCGACATCGAGATCCTGCCGTTCCTGGAGGCGATCCGGCAGTTCCGCAAGGACGTCGGCCGCGACAGCGTGTTCTACGTGCACGTCACATTGGTCCCGTTCATCGGACCTTCCGGCGAGCAGAAGACGAAGCCCACCCAGCACTCCGTCACCGAGCTGCGCAGCCGCGGCATCCAGCCCGACGCGATCGTGTGCCGTTCCGACCGGCCGATCCCCACCCGGCTCAAGGAGAAGATCTCCCAGCTCTGCGACGTGCCCGAGGAGGGCATCGTCTCCGCGGTCGACGCTGCCAACCTCTACGAGATCCCGCTCGTGCTCCACGACGAAGGCCTCGACGACTACGTGTGCCGAGTCCTCCACCTCGAGGAGCACGAGCCCGACCTCGCGCCCTGGAAGGAGCTCGTCCAGCGGGTGGAAGCCGCCGACCAGGACGTGCGGATCGGCCTCGTCGGCAAGTACGTGAACCTTCCCGACGCCTACCTTTCGGTCGTCGAGGCGCTCAAGCACGGCGGCTACGCCTGCGGCGCCCGCGTCGTGATCGATTGGATCGCCTCCGACGACGCCGAGGGGCTGCTCGCCGAAGGCCGGTTGCGCGACCTCGACGGGATCGTGATCCCGGGCGGGTTCGGCATCCGCGGCATCGAGGGGAAGGTCACCGCCGCCGGCTACGCCCGCGAGCATCTCGTGCCGTTCCTGGGCCTGTGCCTCGGTCTGCACTGCGCGACGATCGAGTTCGCACGCGACGAATGCGGGCTCGCGGGCGCGAACTCGAGCGAGTTCGATCCGCACTCGCCCCACCCGGTGATCGATCTGATGGACGAGCAGCGCGACGTCATCGATCTCGGGGGCACGATGCGCTTGGGTGCATACCCGGCCAAGCTGGTGCCCGGCTCGATCGTGCAGCGTGCCTACGGTGACGAGGTCGTCTACGAGCGCCACCGCCACCGCTACGAGGTCAACAACAAGTACCGCCGGACACTCACCGATGCCGGTCTCGTCGCCTCCGGCACGTCACCCGACGACCGCCTCGTCGAGTTCATCGAGCTTCCCGAGACCGTCCACCCGTTCTTCGTGGCCACCCAGGCGCACCCCGAGTTCAAGAGCCGCCCCGACCGGCCGCACCCCCTGTTCGCGGCATTCGTGGCCGCAGCCCGCGACCGTGCCGAGGGACGCGCCCCGCGGCTCCCGATCCCCGCCGACGTACCGGGGGCGTGAGCGAGTTCCGCGTCGTCGACTCCCACGAGGTCGCCGACGCCGGGTTCCTCAAGGTCACGCGCGACGTCGTGACCGCAGCCGACGGTCATACCTTCGAGCGGCACGTGGTGCACCATCCGGGCGCGGTCGTCGTCGTACCGCTCGATCACGACGAGAACGTCGTGCTCGTTCGCCAGTACCGCGTCGCGGTGCGGCGCACGCTGCTCGAGGCGCCGGCGGGCAAGACCGACGTGCCCGGCGAGCCACCCGACGACACCGCCCGCCGCGAGCTCGTCGAGGAGGTGGGTCTGCGCGCCGGGAAGCTCGTGAAGCTCGCCGTGTGCCTGAACTCGCCGGGCTTCTCCGACGAGCTGAGCCACATCTACCTCGCCACCGAGCTCACCGAGGTGCCGCACCGGCGCGTCGGCCCCGAGGAGGCCAGCATGACCATCGAACGGGTGGCGCTCAGTGCCGTCGACGAGCTCGTCGCCGCCGGTGAGATCGTGCACGCCACCAGCGTGATCGGACTCCTCCTCGCGCGGCGCTACCTCGATGGGGAGTACGGCGGGACCCACGCCTGAGCCCGCGCCCGTGAGTACGCCCGACTCGCTCGACCAGCTGCTGGCGGAGTACGACACGTGGCTCGCGGTGGAACGCGGCCTCGCCACCAACACGCTGTTGGCCTACCGCCGCGACCTGCGCCGCTACGTGGCGTTCCTGCGCGAGCGCGGGGTCGACGACCCTCTGACCGTCGACGAGCCCACCGTGATCGCCTACGTCGAGCACCTCAAGGCGGCCCGCGACGACGACGGTCGCCCCCGGTTCGCGGCGGCGTCGATCGCTCGCTCGCTGGTGGCCGTGCGGTCGTTCCACCAATTCTGTGTCGACGAGGGCCTGGTGGCGGCCGACCCGAGCGAAGAGGTCGGGGCGCCGCGGGTCCCCCAGGGCATCCCGAAGGCACTCGCCGAGGACGAGGTGGAGGCGCTCATGGGCGCGGTACCGGGCGACGACCCCCGCGCGCTGCGCGACCGGGCGATCCTCGAGACGCTGTACGGCACCGGTGTCCGGATCAGCGAGCTGGTCGGCCTCGACCGGCGCGATCTCGACCTCGACGAGGGGCTCGCACGGGTGCTCGGGAAGGGCAGCAAGGAGCGCGTGGTCCCGGTGGGCGGCTCCGCCCGGGTCGCCCTGAACGCCTATCTCCAGCGGAGCCGGCCCGAGTTGTCGGGAGCGGGCCGACGGGCCCGGGCCGCGGGCGAGGCCGTCTTCCTCAACGCCCGGGGAGGGCGCCTCACCCGGCAGGGGTGTTGGAAGATCGTACGGGCGGCGGGGGAGCGGGCCGGGCTCGGCGGGCGCCTGTCGCCCCATGTCCTCCGCCACTCCTGCGCCACCCACATGCTCGACCACGGCGCCGACATCCGGGTCGTCCAGGAGCTCCTCGGCCACGCCAGCCTCTCGACCACCCAGGTGTACACCAAGGTGTCGCCGGAGCGTCTCCGGGCGGTCTACGACGCCGCGCATCCCCGAGCCCGGCGCTGACGGCGCGGAACGCGGGTACGGGCGGGGGCGGTGGGCGGTACCATGGCGCCATGGCCGAGACGACGCATGCGTCCCTGCGCGACCAGCTCGAGGACGAGCGCACCCGTCTCGTGGGCCAGCTCCGGGAGATGGGGCGGGGCCCCGGTGGGAAGCTCTCGTTCGACGAGGGCTTCGCCGACTCCGGCCAGGTGACCGCGGAGCGCGGCGAGGTGGATGCGCTCGCCGGGACGCTCCTCGACACGCTCCAGGAGATCGAGGATGCGCTGGCCAAGTTCGACGCCGGCACCTACGGGCAGTGCGAGTCGTGCGGCAAGCCGATCGCCGAGGCCCGGCTCGAGGCGATGCCGGCGGCGCGGCTCTGCATCGACTGCGCCTCCAAGCGCCGCTGACCGCTTCGGTCGCCAGCCTTGGCCCTCCAGGATGCGCTCATCTTCTTCGGCTGCCTCGTCACGGCGGTCATCCTCCACGAGATCAGCCACGGCGTCGTCGCGCTGTGGTTCGGCGACGACACCGCCAAGCGGGCCGGGCGCCTGACGCTCAACCCGATCCCGCACATCGACCCCTTCGGTTCGATCATCCTGCCGGCGATGGGCGCGCTGACCGGCCTGCCGATCATCGGCTTCGCCAAGCCGGTGCCGGTGACACCGGCGCGGCTGCGGCATCCCCGGCGGGACATGTTGTTCGTGAGCCTGGCCGGGCCGTTCACGAACTTCCTGCTGATGGCGGCGGCGGCGCTGGTCACGCGCTCGCTCCTGCACGGGGGCGGGTTCCTCGGGACCGGCATCGGGGCCGAGAACCCCGATCTCGCGGTCCGCATCTTCTTCGCGTTCGCGGCGATCAACCTGCTGCTGGGGTTGTTCAACTTCCTGCCCATCCCGCCGCTCGACGGGTCGGCGCTGATCGAGCGGGTGCTGCCGCACCAGTGGCTCCCGGGATGGCACCGCTTCCGGCCGTACGGCTTCCTCGTGCTCATCGTGCTCGTGTTCTCCACCAACATCGTGGGCCGCATCATCGAGCCGTTCCTCGACGCGCTCCGTGATTTCGTCGTCACCTGAGTGAAGCTCCCGCATCTCGCCCGGCGCTTCGTGCGGGCCCTGTGGCCCGGGGCTCCGCCCCCCGCCGATGTGGCCTGGGTGGAGTCGGTGCTGACCCCCGCCGAGCTCGCGCTCTGGCGCCGCCTGCCGAACCACGACCGGCGGTACTCGATTCGTGTAGGGCGACGCGTCGACTCGCTGCTCGGCGGGAGCCGGTGCGCGCCCGACGACCACTGGGTCGCGATCGCGCTCCTCCACGACGTGGGCAAGCTCGACGCCGGGTTGGGCGTGGCGCGGCGAGCGCTGGCGACGGTCGCGGGCGCGGTGTTCCCCGGCGTGCGGCGTTCGGACGGGCGGTTCGGGCGCTACCTGCGCCACGACGAGATCGGCGCGACGATGATCCGCGCCGCCGGCGGCCGTGAGGACGCGGCCCGGTGGGCGGCGGCGCACCACCACCGCGACCGGTGGGGTGCCACCGGGATCCCCTCGGCCGTCACCGCCGCCCTCGACGCCGCCGACAACGTCTGAACGCTCCGGGTCGAGAGGTTGGCGCTACGAGAGCACGTCGCCGGTCGTGGCGGGTCGCCAGCGGTCGGCGAGGTGCTCGAGCGGGAAGATCAGCAGCCACGAATACAGCGCCCACGACGTGCTCGCCAGCGAGATCGGGATCGAGATGGCGAACACCACGACGGGGAGCATCGAGGCGATCAGCGCGAACCGGTACAGGTCGTCGGGGACGCGGGCGTGGAAGCACGCACCCCGGCGGGCGGCGACGAGCATCGCCGCCTCGAGGAAGCTCGCGGTGCCGAGCGTGACCGCGTACATGATCACGCTCACGGGCTCGTTCTCGTACTTTCCCACGAGCGCGGTGGGAAAGGGCACGAACGCGATCGCGGCGAGGTACACGAGGTTGAGCACGATCAGCGGCGTGGTGAGGTGTCGCAGCTGCGCGAAGAAGCGATGGTGGGCGAGCCAGTAGTACCCGACGACGAGGAAGCTCACGAAGAAGCTGATGATCTCGGGCAGGAGATCGCGGAGCGCGTTCCCGAGCTGGGCGTCCTGCACGGTCGGGACGCCGATGCCCACGACCAGCAGCGTCATCGCGATCGCGAAGAGCCCGTCGCTGAAGGCGAGGACCCTCCCGAACTCCTCCCGGCCGCGCTCGTAGGTGCGGGCCATGCGTCTCAGGAGGTCATGATCGTCAGGCCGGTGGCAGGAGCCCCGTGGCGCGTCGCACCCGTTCGAGCACGGGATCGGCGATGGCGCGCGCCTTGGCGGCTCCCCGTGCGAGCTGGCGGTCGACTTCCGCCGGGTCGGCGGCGAGATCGTCGTACCGCTCCTGGAGTGGACGGAGGAACTCGACGATCGCATCGGCGACGGCACCCTTGAAGTCGCCGTATCCCGAGCCGGAGAACTCGGCCTCGGCCTTGGCGAGCGTCCGGCCCGTGGCCACCGCGTAGAGCTCGAGGAGGTTCGAGACACCCGGTTTCTCGTCGGGATCGTGCTTCACCTCGGTGCCCGAGTCGGTGACCGCCGCCTTGATCTTCTTGGCGACGACGGCGGGAGGATCGAGGACCAGGACCGTGCCCTGGGGCGATTCCACCGACTTCGACATCTTCGCCGTCGGCAGCTGGAGGTCCATGACGCGGGCGCCCACCTCCTGGATCGTGGCTCTCGGCACCACGAACGTCTCGCCGAAGCGGTGATTGAACCGGAGCGCGACGTCGCGGGTGAGCTCCACGTGCTGACGCTGGTCGTCACCCACCGGCACCTCGTCGGTGTCGTAGAGGAGGATGTCGGCCGCCATCAGCACGGGGTAGTCGAAGAGGCCGGCGGTGACGGACTCGTGGCCGCCGGACTTCTCCTTGAACTGGGTCATCCGGCGCAGCTCGCCGAAGGTCGCCACGCAGTTCAGGATCCACGTGAGCTCGGCGTGCGCGGGCACGTGGCTCTGCACGAACAGCGTGCATCGCTCGGGGTCGAGGCCCGCCGCCAGCAACAGGGTGGCGAGCTGGCGGGTGGCGGCGGTGAGCTCCGTGGCGTCGTAGGGGACCGTCATCGCGTGGAGATCGACGACGCAGTGGATCGCGTCCCGTTCGTCCTGCTGGGCGACCCAGCGCCGGACCGCTCCCACGTAGTT
>DASUUL010000037.1:0-4775 GCA_036374115.1 Acidimicrobiia bacterium
GCCTCGCGGGCAGCGCCGGTCGCGCCCGCCCGGCGAAGCCGCTCCGACTGACCCGCACCCTTGGTCCACTGCTCGTCGAGCTCGCGCAGCCCGGCGATCCCGGCACCGGAGACGGACTGGTAGGTGGAAACGACCATGCGCTCGATTCCCGCGGCGCGGTGCAGCGGCGCCAGGCCGGTGACGAGGACCATCGTCGTGCAATTGGGGCACGAGGCGATGCCCCGAGGCATGGACGCGAGGTCGCCGGGATTGATCTCGGCCACCACGAGCGGCACGTCGGGCTCCATGCGGAACGCGGCCGAGTTGTCGACGACCCTGGCACCGGCTGCCGCCGCTTTCGGCGCCCAGTCGACGGCGAGTGGGTCGTCGACGTCGATGATCACGAAGTCGAGGCCGTCGAAGCAGCCGTCGCGCAGCACCTCGCACGTGACCTCGCCGCCGGCGAAGGGGAGCTTGCGCCCCTCCGATCGCGACGACGCGTACACGCGCAACTCGTCGACGGGGAACCGGCGCTCCTCGAGCACGCGGAGCATCTCGCTCCCGACGAGCCCGGTCGCCCCCACCACGCCGACGCTGCTCATCACGCCGCTCCGGCACCGTCGCGCTCGTCGAGCCCGAACGCGCGGTGCAGGGCCCGCACCGCCCGAGCGACGTCGTCCTCGTGCACGACACAGGAGATCCGGATCGCCGAGGTGCTGATCATCTCGATGTTGACGCCTTCGGCGGCCAGGACCTCGAACATCTGCGCGGCGACACCCGGGTTGGTCCTCATGCCCGCACCGACGAGCGAGACCCGCCCGATGGCGGGGTCGTGGCTCACGCCGGCGGCGTCGACCTCGGTCCGGAGCTTCTCCATCACCGCCAGCGAACGGGTCAGATCTTCCTGCGGCACGGTGAACGAGACGTCGGTGTGGCCGGCGGTGGAGACGTTCTGCACGATCATGTCGACGTTGACGTGCTCGTCGGCGAGCGCGCGAAAGATCGTGGCCGCGACACCCGGCCGATCGGGCACCTGCGCGATGGTGATCTTCGCCTCCGACGTGTCGTGCGTGACGCCGGAGATGATCGCCTGTTCCATTGTGGGGTCCTCCTCGCGCACCCAGGTTCCAGGCTGCCAGGTGAAGCTCGAGCGCACGTGAACGGGCACACCATGGTTGCGCGCGAACTCCACCGAGCGCAGCGCAAGCACCTTGCCGCCGGTCGCGGCCATGTCGAGCATCTCCTCGTACGAGAGGCGAGGGAGGAGGCGGGCCTGGGGAACGATGCGCGGGTCGGCCGTGTACACACCGGCGACGTCGGTGTAGATCTCGCAGGCCTCGGCGCCGAGCACGGCCGCGAGCGCGACCGCGGTGGTGTCGGAGCCTCCACGTCCCAGGGTGGTGACGTCGCGAGCCGTCGACACGCCCTGGAACCCGGCGACGACGGCTACGTCACCGGCGGCAACCGCCTCGCGGATGCGCTCCGCCTTCACCTCCACGATCTTGGCCCGGCCGTGGCTGGTATCGGTGACGATGCCGGCCTGCGAACCGGTGAACGACACCGCCCGTTGGCCGCGGTCGATGAGGGCCATACAGAGCAGCGCGATCGAGATCCGCTCGCCCGCGGTCAACAGCATGTCCATCTCGCGGGGTGCGGGCGCCTGGGAGACGTCGCGCGCGAGGCGCTCGAGGTCGTCGGTGGTGTGACCCATCGCCGAGACCACGGCCACGACCTCGTCGCCCTCGCTGCGAGCGGCAGCGATGTGATCGGCCACGGCCTTGATGCGCTCGGCGTCGGCGACCGACGTGCCGCCGAACTTCTGCACCAGGAGGCTCACGTGTGCGCACGGTACCAGCGGCGCCGCGACCCCCTGGCCGAATTGGGCGCGTTCTAGACTCCGCCCTCGTGTCGAAGGCCGCCAAACGAGAACGCCAGCGCCTGAACCGCGAGGCCCGCCGCCAAGCCGAGCTCGCGTGGGTCAAGCGCCGGAAGCGCCTGAAGGCGGTCCGCAACGTCGCTCTGCTCCTCCTTCCCCTCGTCGTGCTGTTCGTGGTGCTCCAGGTCGTGCGCGACGACGACAGCGGCGACGGCACGGACTCGACCGCCGAGCCGTCGTTCGCCACCGTGAGCACCACGATGGGCGACATCGTGATCGAGCTCGACCCGGAGGAGGCGCCCGAGACGGTAGCGAACTTCGAGAAGCTGGCCGAGGAGGGGTTCTACGACGGCTTGAGCGTGCACCGGGCGTCGTCGAGCGTCGGGGTGATCCAGACGGGTGACCCGAACGGTGACGGCAGCGGCGGGCCCGGCTACACGATCGAGGACGAGCTCCCGACCAAGGGCCCGTACCAGATCGGCGACGTGGCGATGGCGAACACCGGCGAGCCCAACTCCGCCGGCTCGCAGTTCTTCATCATCACCGGCGAGGCCGGCACGCAGTTGCCCCAGACGTACTCGCGGTTCGGCAGGGTCGTGTCCGGCCTCGAGATCGCCCAGCTCATCCAGGGCCTAGCGCCGCCCGAGGGCGACGGGCCTCCGACACAACCCGTCCAGCTCGTCGGCGTCACGATCTCGGACACGAACCCGGTCGCGAGCACGACCACCACCGTCGCTCCCGATGCGACCGCAACCACCGCGCCGGCAACGCCGTCGTCGTAGCGCGAATCAGAGCGTCAACCGGTCGACCGTCTGGCCGTCGGTGTAGTTGACGGCGCGGCCGTCCTCGTACACGGAGACTCGGCCGGCGCCCTCGGCCCGCCAGATACCGGACGGATCGCGCACGAGCGCGGTGGCCTCGTCGATGCCGACGAGGGCGGCGCCGTCGGGGAGCAGGTCGATCGACCGCTCCCGCAGGTGATCGGCTGCGGTGCCGTGGTACGGGAAGACGGCCAGGCCCACGACGACCCCGAGACCGACGGTGTACGCGCCGCCGCGGGGATCGACCATCGGGTCGCACACGACCGTCGCGCCCGCCCCCGACGCCGCCAGCACGGCACCGCTCTGGTACGCGGCCAGCAGGGCGTCGAACAGCGGCGAGTCCTTGAGCACGGAGCGCAGGTGCAGTGGGGAACCGTCGGCCAGGTACACGAAGCGGGCCTTGGCGAGCTTCCCGATGACGGTGGCGTCCTCGGCTTCGGCGCGGTGCAGCACGTCGATCGGCTTCACCTTCGCGCCGAGGGCCGCGAAGTGGGCACGGGCGCGGTCGACCGCGCGGTCGGGATGCTCGAAGGCGGCGGCGGTGGGGAGCACTGCGACCTCGTTCGCGCCGGCAACCTCCAGCAGCGCGCCGTCGAGGGCGCGGCACCCGTCGGTCCATTCCGCTCCGCCGACGAGCGCCAGCGTCCCCTTGGCCTGCTTCGAGCTCATCGGCCGGAGCCTACGAGACGATCGGGTGTGGAGGGGCCTGGCTACCCGGCGGTAACCTCGGCGGCCTCGCCGCTCGCCCGCACAGCCAGACCGTGACAAGCCAGACCGTGACAAGCCAGACCGTGACACAAGGGGGACTCTTCGTGGACATCAAGCGCGTCGGCATCATCGGCTCCGGGATCATGGGATCGGGTATCGCCGAGGTCGCGGCCAAGGCCGGCTTCGAGGTCACGCTGCGCAGTCGCTCCGAACAGGGCGCGCAGTCGATGGTGGCCGGGCTCGAGAAGTCGCTGGCCAAGCAGGTGGACAAGGGGCGCCTCGACGACGCCGAGCGCAGCGCGGTGCAGGGGCGCGTGCGGGCGGTCACCGAGCTGGGCGAGCTCGCGGACTGCGACCTCGTGATCGAGTCGATCGTCGAGGAGCTGGCGCCCAAGCAGGAGCTCTTCTCCCAGCTCGACGGGATCTGCGGTGAGGGCGCCATCCTGGCGACGAACACCTCGACGCTGTCGGTGAAGGCCCTCGCCGACGCAACCGGGCGGCCCGCACAGGTGTGCGGCGTCCACTTCTTTAACCCCGCGACCGCGATGCCGCTCGTGGAGCTGGTGCGGGCGGAGCAGACATCCGACGAGACGCTCGCGGCCGCGGGCGCCTTCGCGGAGGCGTGCGGGAAGACCGTCGTCGACGTGCGCGACCAGGCCGGCTTCGTCGTGAACGCGCTGCTGTTCCCCTACCTGAACAACGCGGTGAAGCTACTCGAGGCCGGTGTCGCCAGCCGTGACGACATCGATGCCGCCATGAAGGGGGGCTGCAACTTCCCGATGGGCCCGCTGGAGCTGCTCGACCTCGTGGGTCTCGACACGAGCCTGTCGATCATCGAGGCGCTCCACGCCGAGTTCCGGGACCCCAACTACGCGCCCGCGCCAATGCTCGCGTCGCTCGTGAAGGAAGGAAAGCTCGGGCGCAAGAGCGGCGCCGGGTTCTACGACTACGGGCGCTGAGTACCGCCGACGTGGACGGACCGATCAGCTACTCGCTGATGGCCGACGACACGATCGCCTTCGATCGAGGCCCTCGCCATCGGTCCCGCGCACCTGGTCGGGTGGAGCGACGGTGGCAACGTGGCGCTGCTGGCCGCGATCCACGTTCCGGTGGAGCAACCCGAGCTCGTGAACCAGCTCGTGCTCGAGTTCCCGGCCGCCCCGGGCCGCCTGCGACGCTGATGCCGCCGCGGCGCGAAGAGGTCAGCCCACCGACACAAGTGGGACAATGAGCTGATGGCACAGCGGGACCGCCCGTGGCTCATGCGGACCTACTCGGGCCACACGTCGGCCCGGGCGTCCAACGAGCTGTACCGCACGAACCTGGCCCGGGGCCAGACCGGGCTGTCGGTGGCGTTCGACCTCCCCACCCAGACCGGGTACGACCCGGAC
>DASUUL010000038.1:0-3965 GCA_036374115.1 Acidimicrobiia bacterium
GCTCCCGCTCGACGCCGCGCCGCTTCTCGGTCATGAGCGCGAGCACGCCCCGGGAGCGCTCGCGCAGGGTTTCGACGCGCACGAGCCAATCGGCGAGGTCGTCGTGGCCCAGGGCAGTGAGCGAGTGCTCGACGTCGAGCACGGCGATGTCGAGCTCGCGGAGGCGGGCTCGGACGTCGCTCTCGCCGGCTTGGAGCTCGGAGCGCTGGTCGTGCATCCGCTCGAGGCGCGTCTGGAGACCGCCGATCTCGTGGCCGGCGAGGTGCAGCCGGATGGCACGCAGCTCCTCGACGAGACCGCCGTGGCGCCGGGCGGCGTCGGCCTGCTTCTGGAGCGGCGTGAGCTGACGGCGAACCTCCCGGACGAGGTCGTTGAGGCGCAGGAGGTTGCCCTCGGTGGCCTCCAGGCGACGCTCGGCGCGCTCGCGGCGCTTGCGGAACTTGAGGATCCCAGCGGCTTCCTCGATCACCGCCCGCCGGTCTTCGGGCCGGGCGGTCAGCACGCCGTCGAGCTGACCCTGGCCGACGATGACGTGCTGCTGGCGCCCGATGCCCGTGTCGGAGAGCAGCTCCTGGATGTCGAGCAACCGGCAGGACGCGCCGTTGATGGCGTACTCGGACTCGCCGGTGTTGCGGAAGAGGGTCCGTGTGATCGTGACCTCGGAGAAGTCGATCGGCAGCAGGCCCGCCTCGTTGTCGATGGTGAGCGACACCTCGGCCCGGCCCAAGGCCGGCCGGCCCGGCGAGCCGGCGTAGATGACGTCGTCCATCTTGCCGCCGCGGACGGTGCGGGGGCCCTGGGCGCCGAGCACCCACGCGACCGCATCGACCAGGTTGGACTTGCCGGTTCCGTTCGGGCCCACGACGACCGTGACCCCGGGCTCGAAGGCCAGCTCGGTCTTCTCCGCGAACGACTTGAAGCCCCTCAACGTCAACGACTTCAAGAACACGCGGGCAACTCCTCCCGGTCTCGCTCGCTCGCGGCGGGCGCCGCCTGGATCGTAACGAGGCCGGCGGGGGAACTAGCGCACCCCGAAACCGACCTCTCCGATCGGCTTCTCCTCGACGGTCTCGACGGCGTCGACCCGGGCGCGCCGGGGGCCCTCCCCGCACCAGTCGACGACGCGCGCCACCGCGGACGCGGGCCCCTCGAAGACCGCTTCCACCCGGCCGTCGCCGAGGTTGCGCACCCAGCCGGCGACGCCGGCGGCACTCGCCTGATCCCGGCAGGACTCCCTGAACCACACGCCCTGGACACGTCCCGACACGACGACCCGGCGGCGCACCCGCCCCGGCCCGCGCGCCGGCACGTCGGAACCGGCCACGTCAGACCTGGCACGCCTCGCAGTAGAAGGTGGAGCGCCCGCCGTAGCGCTCGCGGGCGATCGGGTGCCGGCAGCGGCGGCAGGCCTCGCCTTCCCGTGCGTAGACCTTGTGATGCTGCTGGTACTCCCCCGGCTGGCCGAAGAGGTCGACGTACTGCAGGTCGGACAGCGTCGAGCCCCGGTACTTCACGGCGTCCTGGAGCGTCTCCACCATCGCCCGGTACAGCCGCCGGACCTCCTGGGCCGAGAGGGAGTCGCTCTCGCGGTCCCAGCGCAGCCCGGCGCCAAAGAGGATCTCGTCGCTGTAGACGTTGCCGATCCCGGCGAGGAACTTCTGGTCCATCAGCAGCGGCTTCAGCTTCATGTGCTTGTCGGCGACCATGCGGCCGAAGTGCTCCCACGACATCGCCGTCTCCAAGGGATCCATTCCGAGGTGGGCGAGCTCCCCGACCTCCTTCTCGACGTCGTCGAGATCGGTCACGAACATCTCACCGAACGTGCGCGGGTCGATGAAGCGGAGCTGGCCTCCCTGCGTGAACGTGATCACCACGTGGGTGTGCTTGGCCGTCGGGGTGCGTGCGCCCTTCGTGCGCAGAAGCTGACCCGACATCCCCAGATGGATCACGAGCACGTCGCCGCCGTCGAGCTTGCACAGGAGGTACTTGCCGCGCCGCTCCACGCCGGTGACCTTGCGCCCGACCAGGCGTCCGGCGAACTGCTTGCGGTTGTGATGACGGCGGATCGACCGCATCCCGTCGACGTCGACCGCCTTGATCTTCTTGCCGACGATCTCACGTTCGAGGTCGTGTCGAATGACCTCGACCTCAGGCAACTCCGGCATCGTGTCCTTCTCTCGACGGTGACTCACGGGCACTCGACGGTGACTCACGGGCGTTCGACGGCAGCTGGTCGGGTTCGATCTCGGGGGACTCGTGGCCGAGGTGCTCGTCGCGCAACCGGCGCCAGGCGATCTGGGCGGCCATCTGCTCGGCTTGCCGCTTCGAGCGGCCCTGGCCCTCCCCCAGGTTGCGACCACCCACGGTCACGGTGGCCGAGAAGCGAGGGGCGTGATCGGGGCCGTCGCGCTGCACCTGGTAGCGGGGGACGCGACCGTGGGTCTGGGCGACGAGCTCCTGGAGCCGCCCCTTCGGATCCTGGCCGTCGGGGCCCGACGCGGCCTCGACGATGCGCGACTCCAACAGCGCGAGCACGAGCGCGCGTGACGGCTCCCAACCCCCGTCGAGATACACGGCGGCGAGCACCGCCTCCATGGCGTCGCACAGGATCGAGGGCTTGTCGCGCCCGCCGGCGGCGTCCTCGCCCTTCCCGAGGCGGAGCGCCTCCCCGACGCCGACCGCGGCGGCGACATCGGCGAGCACCTCGCTGTTGACGACCGACGCGCGCACCTTCGCCATCTCGCCCTCGGCGAACTCGGGGTACTCGCGGTAGACGTAGTCGGTGACGACGAGACCGAGCACGGCGTCACCGAAGAACTCGAGCCGCTCGTTGGACTCGGTTCCCGAGTGCTCGGCGCAGTACGAACGATGCGTCACCGCCTGCTCCAGCAGGCCGACGTCGTCGAACGTCCAGCCGAGGGATTCCTCGAGGGCGCGGTAGGGCGAATCGGCGGAAGCCCGCTTGCGCCCTCGCCGCCGCACCATGGTGGACTCAGCCGCTCGTGGCCGCGAGTCGGGCGACGACGTAGTCGACGGCGTCGCGCACGGTCTTCAGCTCGGCGAGGTCGTCGTCGTCGATGGTGAACCCGACGGTTCGCTCGCCGAGCTCCTCCTCGAGCGCCTCGACCAGCTCGATGAGCGCGAGCGAATCGGCCTCGAGGTCCTCGGAGAAGCTCGAGTCGAGCGTGACCGCGGCTTCGTCGATCTCGAGGATCTCCGCCAGTCGCTCGCGGATCACGGCGAGCACGTCGTCGGGTCCGAGGGGCGATTGGCCCACGTGGGTCTCAGCCGGCATCGATCGCCTCCTTGAGCCGCCTTACCACGTCGGTCTCGACACACTCCGCCGCCACCCGCACGGCGTTGACGATCGCCCGTGCCGACGACGCGCCGTGCGAGATCACGCACACGCCGTCGATCCCGAGCAGGGCCGCGCCCCCGGTGCTGTCGGGGTCGAGAACGGTCGCGGCCTCGAGGAGCAGGGGTGCGACGACCTTGCCCGCCTCGCGCGCCTCCGGGCTCGAATCGAGCACCCCGAACACGAGCGTGACCGCGGCGCGCAGCGCGCCTTCGAGCGATTTGAGCGCCACGTTCCCGGTGAACCCGTCGGCGACGACCACGTCGACGGTGCCGTGCATGAGGTCGCGACCCTCGACGTTGCCCGCGAAGCCGTCGACCTTCTCGAGCAGCGGGTAGGTCTCCTTGCGCAGCTCGTCGCCCTTTCCGGGCTCCTCCCCGTTCGAGAGCAGCCCGAGCCGGGGCTCGTCGACGCCCAGCCGCGTCCGGGCGTACTCACGACCCATGCGGGCGAACTGGACGAGCCACTCCGGCGCGCAGTCGACCGTCGAGCCCCCGTCGATGAGGAGCTGCGGGCGCCCACCGGGCACCGGGATGGGCACCGCGATCGCGGGGCGGGCGATCCCGCGGATCCGCCCCATCTTCAACAGCGCGGCAGCCATCGTCGCTCC
>DASUUL010000039.1:0-8478 GCA_036374115.1 Acidimicrobiia bacterium
CGTCGCCGCGAGGCGCGCCTGCGCGAGGAGCTGCGTGCCATCGTGCACGAGCGCCTCCGTGCCGACGTGGAGGCGCTGTGCGCGGGGGAGCGCTTCGACGAGCTCGTGGCGCGGGTCGCCGCCCGCGAGCTCGACCCCCACTCCGCCGCCGACACCCTCCTCCGCGGTACCTGACCCCCTTGTTTGTGCAGGAGTACCGGCGCGACGACCGGTCCGCGCACCAACAGGTCCCTAGGCCTCGGCGACGGGTTCGAGCACCTCGTCGACGCGGTCCAGGACGTCGTCGCCCAGTTCGAGGTCGGCGGCGGCGACGTTGTCGTCGACGTGGCTCGTCTTGGTGGCGCCCACGATGACGCTCGCCACCCAGGGCTCCCGCAGGCACCAGGCGAGCGCCAACTGCCCGATCGTGGCCCCGGCCTCGTCGGCGATCGGCCGGAGGGCCTGGACCGCGTCGAGGACCTCCGGGCGCATCCACCGCTCCACGAAGGTCTTGTCGCCGCCGGCGGCCCGGCTGTCGGGCGGGACGTCGTCGGGGGAGGAGTACTTGCCCGTGAGCACACCGCCGGCGAGCGGCGACCACACGACGTTGCCCATCCCGACGTCGGCGCACGTGGGGAGCACGTCCTGCTCGATCTGGCGCCACAGCGCGCTGTACTGCGGCTGGTTGCTCGCCGGGACGGCCCAGCCCTCCGCCCGGCACAGGTCGACCGCCCGCGCGATCTGGTCGGCCGACCACTCCGACACCCCCCAGTACAGGATCTTCCCCTGCCGGACGAGGTCGTCCATCGCGCGGCAGGTCTCCTCGAGCGGGGTCTCGTCGTCGTAGCGATGACACTGGTACAGGTCGATGTAGTCGACGTCGAGGCGTCGCAGCGATTGGTGAGCCTGCTCGAAGACGTGCTTGCGCGACAGGCCACCGTCGTTGGGGCGGCGACTCATCGGGAAGTACACCTTGGTCGCCAGCACGAAGCTCTCCCGGCGGTACTGCGAGAGGGCTTTTCCCATCACCTCCTCGGCGCCGCCGCGTGCATACGCATTGGCGGTGTCGAAGAAGTTGACTCCGAGGTCGTAGGCCCGTTCGATGCACGCGGTGGCGGCATCGTGCTCGACGGACCCGCCGTAGGTGAGCCACGACCCCAGCCCCACGGTCGACACCTTGACGCCCCATCGCCCGAGATTTCGATACTGCATGGCGCATACCCTGCCAGGGATGGGCGAGCACCCGCTCACGCGCCTGCTCCACGCCGCCGCCGACGGTACGCTGCCGCCGCCCGACGGGGAGGTCGAGGTGCTGGCGGCGCCGCCGGGACCGGTCGACGCCATCGTCAGCTTCACCGCCCACCTCGTGGTGGCGACCGCGATCCCGAGCCGGGACGTCCGTGAGCGCCTGGTCCCGGGCGACATGAGCAACTGGATGCACCCGTCGTTCCTGATGTGGATGAGCGAGCGCCTGCACAGCCGGCCGGGCAGCCACGACCTCGTCCTCGCGGCCCGGGGCGTCGACGACTCCTCCGACCTCGAGCTGCACCTCGCCACCGACCTCGGCGGGCATCCCCGGGTACGGAACGCGTCCCGCCACCGCACCGACGTGCGCGTCTACACCGATCCCGAGCGGCTGGGCGTCCTGGTCGTCGGGCGAGGGCTCGCCGGCCGTTGGGAGTTCGCGTTCGAGGTCGAGCCCGAGGGCCGCAACCGGGGGCTGGGCCGGCGCCTCGCCGTCGCCGCCCGGGGGTGCGTCCCGGAGGGGGAGCCCGTGTTCGGGCAGGTCGCACCGGGCAACGCCGCGTCGGTGCGGTCGGTGCTCGCCGCCGGCTTCCGGCCCGTGGGCAGCGAGGTGCTCTTCCCCCGGTCCGAGCGCGGGCGGCCGGCCGCGAGGGGTTCTCGCTAGGGTCCTCGTCCATGCCCGAGCTCGTCCACGTCGAACGGCGCGACGACGGCGTGGCGCTCCTGCGCCTCGACCACCCGCCGGTGAACGCCCTGTCCCGGGCGCTGCTCGCCGAGATAGCCACCGTCGCCACCGCACTCGCGGGCGACGACACCCTCAAGGCCGTGGTCGTGACCGGGGTGGGCAAGGCGTTCGCCGCCGGGGCCGACATCTCGGAGTTCGCCGGGGCGGCGCGCGCCCGCGAGATCACCGACGGTTTCCGGGCTGCGTTCGACGCCGTCGCCGCCGTTCCCCGCCCGGTCATCGCCGCCGTCAACGGCGTGGCGCTCGGCGGCGGCATGGAGCTCGCGCTCGCGTGCGACCTGCGGGTCGCCGCCGAGTCGGCTCGCCTCGGCCAGCCCGAGATCCTCCTGGGCGTCGTACCGGGCGCGGGCGGGACCCAGCGCCTGCCCCGGCTCGTCGGCCCGGCGCGGGCCAAGGAGCTCATATGGTCGGGCCGGCAGGTGCGCGCCGACGAGGCCCTCGCGATGGGCCTCGTCGATCGGGTCGCCCCCACCGTGGAGGTGGTGGACGCCGCGCTCGCCTGGGCGGGCGAGCTCGCCGCCGGCGCCGTCGTGGCGATGGGCCTGGCGAAGGCGGCCGTCGACCGCGGCCTCGACGGCTCGCTGGCCGAAGGCCTCGACGTCGAGTCGGACGCGTTCGTCGCCGCCTTCGACACCGAGGACGCCGCCACCGGCGTGCGCAGCTTCCTCGAGCACGGCCCGGGCGAGGCCACCTTCGAAGGTCGATAGCCCGCCAAGGGCTGTTTTGGCGTCGCTGCACCGGACAATGTGCGGTCCAGCGACGCCGAAATGGCCCTAGAAGCGAGCGGCGAGGCGGCCCAGGTTGGCGCGCCAGATGCGGCGCAGGACGGGCTTCGCGAGGCGCTCACCGACCACGCCGCCCATCCACCACGGGAACCGCAGGCGCTCCTCCCAGCAGAAGCGGGTCCGGCCACCCCGCCGCCGGCGCAGCGTGAAGGTTCCCGTGCCGGTCACGACGCCCCGGTGGACGATTCCCATCGCCCGGCGCGGCTCCCATTCGGTCACGATGGCGACGTCGTTGGCCCGCAGGGGGCCGACCCGGGTGAGCGACTCGAACTCGGTCCCCACGCCCCTCCGCCGACTGCCGACGAAGCGGACGCTCACTGCGTCGGCCATCCACTCGGTGTGCGTCTCGATGCGCTCGACGTCGTCCCACACCCGAGCGGGCGGAGCGTCGATCGTCGTGCACACGCGGATGCGGACGGTCACGGTGCCACCGCCTCCCGCAGCTGGGCGGCGGCGTCGGCGGGCGCGACGACGTTCACGTCGACGCCGGTGCCGAGCTCGAAGCCCGCCGGCACCGCGAGCCGGGGTCGTACCTCCACGTACCAGTGGAAGAACCCGACCGGCCCGGGCGGTGCCGTATGGACGACCAGGTTGTAGGCGGCGTCACCCGTCACGGTCGTCAGACCGGCGACGGCATCACGTGTCGCTCGCGCGACCACGGCCACCTCGGCGTCGGTGGCCTCGTCGACGCGTGCCCGGGTCGAGCGGTGCGCGACCCGCATCTCGTAGGGCGCGCTCGACGCCTCCGGGCACCAGGCCGGCGCCGGCCCCTCCACCACCGCCAGGCCGCGGTCCGGTGCGATCGCCGCCGCCGCCGCCACGAGGTCGTCGCCGGCGCGTTCGACGCGCTCGAGCTCGGCGGTGACGGCCGGCGGCACGAAGTCGAGCGCGATCACCTGCGCGTGCGGGTGCTCGATCGACGCTCCCGCCGCCGGGCGGTGGTTCACCGCCGCCTGCACGTAGGCGCACCCGTCGGCGAGATGGTGGCGAACCCGCTCCCGCAGCACCGTGAAGGCCTCGATCGCCTCCTCGTCGGTGAGCAGGCCGAACGAGCGGCGGTGGTCGGTCGTGAAGATCACCACCTCGTGGGCGCCGCCCACCCCGGCGCCACCGTCGCCGCCCACGATCGGGTACAGGTTGGGCACGACGCGCACGCGCCAGCCGGGCGTGTCGGGGTCGCCCTCGCCGGTCCGGTACAGCTCCGGGGGCGTCTCGCGCTCGTTGCCGGGGCAGAACGGGCAGCCCGGCTTCGCCGCCGGCGCGGGTGCGGGGTTCTCGAACGTGTGGGGTCGCGCCGCGCGCCCGGGTGCGAGCAGCACCCACCGGCCGCTGAGCTCGTCGCGCCGCAGCTGGGACACGCCCGCAGGCTAGGTCGACTCTGCCGAATAGCCTGGACGGCGTGAGTACGTTCCAGCACGTCCGGCTCGTGATCCTCGGCGGCGGCCCCGCGGGGAACACGTGCGCGACCGTGGCCGCCACCCTCGGTGCCGACGTGACCCTCGTCGAACGCGACGTCGTCGCCGGCGCCGCCCACCTGTGGGACTGCATCCCCTCGAAGGCGATGATCGCCACCGGTGGCGAGCTCACCGAGCTCTCGCGCAGTCGGGCCATGGGCCTCCAGGCCGAGGGGCGCCTCGACTTCGGCGCCCTGCGTGAGCGGGTCGCCGGGATCGAGCAGCACCTGCACCGCACGGTGGTCGAGCTGCTCGAATCGCAGCAGGTGCGCATGCTGCGGGGCACCGGCCGGCTCAAGGGGCCCCACGAGGTCGTGGTGGAGACCGCCGCCGGCCTCGAGGAGCTCGAGGCCGACTTCGTGGTGGTCGCCACCGGCTCGCGCCCCCGCGTGCCCGACTTCGCCCCCGTCGACGGGGAGCGGGTGCTCACCACCCGCCAGTCGTACCCGCCGCCGGAGCTCCCCGCGCACGTGATCGTGATCGGCTCCGGCGTCACCGGCGTCGAGTTCACGCACATGTTCGACGCGCTCGGATCCGACGTGACCCTCATCGTCTCGCGCCAGCAGGTGCTGCCGCTCAAGGATCCGGAGGTCGCCGCCGTCCTGGAGGACGCGTTCCTCGATCGTGGCGTCTCGCTGCTCAAGGGTGCCCGAGCGAGCAGCATCGAGCGCACCGGCGACATCGTGACGGTGACCTGCAACGACGGCCGGGTGGTCGAGGGCTCGCACGCGGTGCTGGCGGTGGGCGCGATCCCCAACAGCGAAGAGCTCGGCCTCGACGAGGCGGGCGTCGAGGTGGACGGCGCCGGCTACGTCCCCATCAACCGCCACTGCCAATCGAACGTGGGCCACATCTACGCCGCCGGCGACGTCGCCGGGACGCTCCCGTTGTCGTCGGTGGCGGCGATGCAGGGACGCAAGATCGCCGAGCACCTGATGGGGCTGCACAACCGACCCCATCGCCACCTCGACTACGACAAGGCGGCCTCCGCGATCTTCACCGATCCCGAGATCGCCGACGTCGGCCTGGCCGAGGCGGAGGCGTTCGCCGCCGGGCGCAAGATCCGGGTGACGAAGGTGCCGTTCTCGGCCAACGCCCGCGCGCACATCCAGGCCGACCCCCGCGGCTTCGTGAAGATCCTCTCCGACCCCGCCACCGGTGTGGTGCTGGGCGGCTCGATCGTCGGGCGCAACGCCGCCGAGCTCATCAGCGTGGTTGCGGTCGCCGTCACCAACGGGCTGAGGGTGTCGGACATCGTCGACTCGCTGCTCGTGCACCCCGCGCTCGCCGAGTCCCTCGCCGACGCAGCCTCCTGACCGACCGGCGGGCGCACCGTTTCCGGACCCGCGGGCGCGGGTAGGACTTGGCTCATGGAGACCACCCTGACGGTTCCGCCCGCCCTCGCCACGAGCAAGACGCTGACCGAGGGCAAAGACGCCGCCGGCGTGCTCGCGCGCTCGATGCTCGCCGACGCCCGTGAGCTCGCCGGCCATGCCGGAGCGAAGGCGCAGGCCACGGCGGCCGACCTCGCCGCCAAGGGGAGCGAGCGCTACGGCGAGCAGGCGCGCAAGCAGGCCGACAGGCTCGAGCGCCGCGCCGAGCGGGTGGCGCGCCGCCTGCCGGTCGACACGCCGTTCGACGAGCGCCGCCGGCGCAGGCGTTCCCGCCGCGGGGCCCGCCGCACCTTCGTGGTCGTGGCCGTGCTCGGGATCGCCGCCGTGGCGTACCTGGCCTGGCAGCGGCGGAAGTCGACGGTCGAGGAGCCGGCTCCGGACGCGTCCGGCGCCGCCGCCGACGCGGCGGGCAACGGCCGGGTCGGGCGGGAAGCGCCCGTCGGCTAGCTCGCCACCTCCATCGTCAGCTCTCCCCTCGCCACCGTCACCGCCCGCCCGCCCAACCCGACGCGGTCGCCGGCGACGCGAACGGCGACGGAACCGCCCCGGGCCGACGCCTGGTAGCCGCGCAGCTCCTCCCGGCCGAGCCGTTCCGCCCAGAAGGGTCCCAGCGCGCAGTGGGCGGCGCCGGTGACGGGGTCCTCGGGGATGCCGTAGGCGGGCGCGAAGTACCGCGACACGAAATCGCAATCGTCGTCGGGGCCGGTCGCGCACGTCACCACGACGCTCTCGAGCGCGGCCAGACCGACGAGATCGGGACGCAGCGTGCGCACGGTCTCGGGGCTTTCGAGCTCCACGACGAAGCCGACCCGCGCCCGGGCGGTGCTGACCGGCGTGGCCCCGAGCGCGGCCGCCATGCCGGCGGGCAGCGGTGCCGGCACCGGTGGATCGGCGGGGAAGTCGAGCTCGACGAGGGTGTCCGCCGCCCGCCGGGCTCGGAGCTCGCCGCGGAACCGCGTTCGGAAGCGGGCCGGGGTGCCGGGCTCGAGACGCCCGGTCTCCCACAGCGTGTGCGCGCTCGCGAGCGTGGCGTGGCCGCACAGCTGCACCTCGGTGGTGGGTGTGAACCAGCGCAGCTCCCATGCACGTTCGATCGGGCCGGAACCGAGCGGGCGCACGAACGCGGTCTCGGACAGGTTCATCTCCGCCGCCACCGCCTGCATCCACGCGTCACCGGCGACATCGTCGAGCAGGCACACCGCGGCCGGGTTGCCGGTGAAGGGCTCGGACGCGAACGCGTCGACGTGGTGGAGTGGCACGCCGGCCATCGAGGGCTGCCCGGCGCTATTCGATGACGACGAGCACGTCGCCGGTGCCGACGGTGTCGCCTGCCGACACCCGCAGCTCCTTCACCGTGCCGCCGAGCTCGGCGTTGATGTGGTTCTCCATCTTCATCGCCTCGAGCACGAGCAGTGCCTGGCCGGGCTCCACCGCGTCGCCCTCGCTCACGAGCACCTTCACGATCGTGCCCTGCATGGGGGCGCTGATCGTCCCGCCGCCGGCGGCGCCACCGGTGGCGACGGGCCGCGGGCGGCTCGCCCGCCGGTTCCCACCTTCGCCGCCGCCGGTGCCTCCCGCCGCCATCTCGGGGAGCCAGACGCGCACGGAGAAGCGCTTGCCGTCGACTTCCACGGGCACGGTCTGCTCGTGCAACGGTGCCGCGCCCTCGCCGGTCGCGGCTCCTTCGGCCGGAGCCGCGACCGCCGGCGCGGCCGAACCCGCCGCCGCGGCGAACGCCGACGCGTCGAAGTCCTCCTCGACCCACTTCGTGGAGTGGTCGCCGTTGGCGAAGTCGTCGTGGGCGAGGAGGGCGGCGTGGGCAGGCGCGGTGGTGTGGATGCCGGCGATCTCGAGCTCGCGCAGCGCCCGGAGCATCCGCCGGCGGGCGCCCTCGCGGTCGGGCGCCCACACCACGAGCTTGCCGACGAGATTGTCGTAGTACTGCGAGATCGTGTCGCCCTCGTCGTAGCCGCCGTCCCAGCGGACACCCGGACCTGCGGGGACCCGCAGGCGGGTGATGGTGCCGGGGGAGGGGAGGAAGTTCTTCGTCGGGTCCTCGGCGTTGATACGGCACTCGATCGAGTGGCCGTGGCGCTCGATCGAGTCCTGCGTGAACGACAGCGGCTCGCCCGCTGCCACCCGGAGCTGCTCGGCGACGAGGTCGAGCGACGTCACCATCTCCGTGACGCAGTGCTCCACCTGCAGGCGCGTGTTCATCTCGAGGAACCAGAACTCGCCGTCCTCGTACAGGCACTCGACGGTGCCCGCGTTCACGTACCCGCAGCCTCGTGCCACCTTGACCGCGGCGCGGCCCATGGCGGTGCGGATCTCGTCGGTGATGTCGGGAGCGGGGCTCTCCTCGATGAGCTTCTGGTGGCGCCGTTGGGTCGAGCAGTCGCGCTCACCGAGCGACACCGCGTTGCCGTGGGCGTCGCAGAAGACCTGGATCTCGATATGGCGAGGCCGGGTGAGGTAGCGCTCGAGGTACACCTCGGGACGGCCGAAGTACGCGGTCGCCTCCCGGGTCGCCGAGTCGAACGCGGCCTGCGCATCGTCGGGCCCGTTCACCACCTTCATGCCCTTGCCGCCGCCGCCGTGGGCCGCCTTCACCGCCACCGGCCAGCCGTGCTCCTCGCCGAACGCGACGATCTCGTCGGCGCTGGACGCCGGATCGAGCGTTCCCGGCACCGACTCCACCCCGGCGGCGGCGGCGGCCTTGCGCGACGAGATCTTGTCGCCCATGACCTCGATCGCCTCCGGCGGCGGGCCGATCCACACCGCACCGGCGGCCGTGACCGCGTACGCGAAGTCGGCGTTCTCGGCGAAGAACCCGTAGCCGGGGTGGACACCGTCGGCGCCGGAGCGGCGGATCACGT
>DASUUL010000040.1:0-3463 GCA_036374115.1 Acidimicrobiia bacterium
CGAGTTCGGCGGCCGCTTCGTGCCCGAGACCCTGGTGCCGGCACTGGAGGAGCTCGAGGCGGCCTTCGGCGCCGCCTGGCGATCGGACGAGTTCCGGGCCGAATACGCCGACCTCCTCACCCACTACGCCGGCCGCCCGACGCCCGTGACCGAGTGCCGCCGTCTCTCCGAGCAGCTCGGGGTGCGGGTGCTGCTCAAGCGCGAGGACCTCACGCACACGGGCTCGCACAAGATCAACAACGTCCTCGGGCAGGCGCTCCTCACGCGGCGCATGGGCAAGCAGCGGGTCATCGCCGAGACCGGCGCCGGCCAGCACGGCGTCGCCACCGCCACGGCGGCCGCACTCTTCGGGCTCGACTGCCTCGTGTTCATGGGCGCCGTCGACGTGGAGCGCCAGGCCCTGAACGTGTTCCGCATGCGGCTCCTCGGCGCCGAGGTGATCCCGGTGGAATCGGGGAGCGCCACGCTCAAGGACGCCATCAACGAGGCCTTGCGCGACTGGGTGGCGACGGTGGAGACCACCCACTACTGCATCGGCTCGGTGGTCGGGCCGCATCCGTACCCATGGATGGTGCGCGAGTTCCAGCGCATCGTCGGAGACGAGGCGCGCGAGCAGTGCCGGGAGATGCTCGACGGAGCGGATCCCGACTCCGTGCTCGCCTGCGTGGGCGGGGGGTCCAACGCCATCGGCACGTTCGCGGGGTTCGTCGACCTTCCCGGCGTGCGGCTCGTCGGCGTCGAGGCGGGCGGGCTCGGTCCCGAGACGGGCAAGCACGGCGCGTCCGTGAACCGCGGTGTCCCCGGCATCCTCCACGGCGCCCGCTCGCTCTTCCTCCAGGACGAAGAGGGCCAGATTCTCGAGGCGCACTCCATCAGCGCCGGGCTCGACTATCCGGGCGTCGGCCCCGAGCACGCCCAGCTCGCGGCGAGTGGTCGCGCCGAGTACCCCTACGCCACCGACGACGAGGCGCTCGCCGGGTTCCGGCTCCTGTCCCGGACCGAAGGGATCATTCCCGCGCTCGAGCCCGCCCACGCGATCGGGTGGCTCGCACGGGAGGCGGGCCGCGCCATCCCGACCGGGTCGACCGTTCTCGTCACGCTCTCGGGGCGCGGCGACAAGGACGTGGTCCAGGTGGCCGAGCGCCTCACCGGCGAGACGCCCGAGTGAACCTCGAGCGCCGCCTCCGGGCGGAGCGCGACGCCGGCCGGAAGCTGCTCGTGCCGTACGTCACCGGCGGCCTGGGGGGCGAGTGGCCCGAGGTCGTGCGGGCCGTCGCCGGCGCCGGCGCCGATGCGATCGAGATCGGCATCCCGTTCTCCGATCCCGTCATGGACGGCCGCACGATCCAGGAGGCGTCGCAGCGGGCGCTCGAGCTCGGGGCCACACCGGCCAAGATCGTCGCCGAGGCAGGCCGGCTCGACGTCGACGTCCCGCTCGTGGTGATGACCTACTGCAACCCGGTCCAACACGCCGGTTACGCCCGATTCGCAGCCGAGCTCGCCGGCGCGGGCATCGACGGCGCGATCGTGCCCGACCTCCCCCTCGACGAGATCGAACCGTGGGCCGAGCCCGCTGCGGCGGCCGGGGTCGAGACCGTGCTCCTGGCGGCGCCGACCACCCCCGACGACCGGCTGCGAGCGATCGCGGCGCGTTCGCACGGTTTCCTCTACGGCGTGTCGTTGATGGGAGTGACCGGTGAGCGCGCCCAGATCGCGGTCCAGGCCCGGGAGATGGGGCGGCGCTGCAAGGCGGTGGCCGACATCCCGGTGCTGCTCGGGCTGGGGATCTCCACGCCCGCGCAGGCGGTGGAGGCGGCCGGATACGCGGACGGTGTGATCGTGGGCAGCGCGCTCATCCGGCGGCTGCTCGACGGCGGCGGCCCGGAGGCGGCGGGTGCCTTCGTCGCGTCGCTGCGAAAGGAGTTGGACGCATGAGCAATGGCGACGTCGACACCACGAACCTCGAGCTGGCGACCCCCGACGGGCCGATGCGGTGCTACGGGGCCCGGCCCGCGCCCGAGCGACCGAGTCGGGGGGGCGTGGTCGTGATCCAGGAGGCGTTCGGCGTGAACGCCCATATCGAGGACGTGACCCGCCGGTTCGCGTCCGCCGGCTACCACGCGCTGGCGCCGCACGTGTTCCACCGCTCCGAGGCGTGGCGCTCGGGTGACGGTTGCGCGCCGTACGGCGACTTCTCCAAGGTGATCCCCCTCTACGAGGGCCTCACCGACGAGGGGATCATCGCCGACGTCGATGCCACGCTCGATCACCTCCGTGCGGGCGGCTCGGAGGTCTCGCAGATCGGCATCGTGGGATTCTGCTTCGGCGGCCGGGTCGCATTCCTCGTCGCGCTCGAACGTCGGCTGGGTGCGGCCGTCTCCTTCTACGGCGGCGGCATCGTGACGCAGCGGTTCCCGCAGTTCCCCTCGCTCATCCAGCGCACCGACCATCTCCAGACGCCCTGGCTCGGACTGTTCGGCGCCCGCGACGAGTCGATCCCGATGACCGACGTCGAAGAGCTCAAGGGCGCGCTCACGACCGCGCCCGTCGGCAACGAGGTGGTGGTCTACTCCGACGCCGGCCACGGCTTCTACTGCGACGAACGCGACGCCTTCCACGAGGAGTCCGCCGAAGACGGCTGGCACCGCACCCTCGAGTGGTTCGACGCCCACTTGGCACCGGCGACGCCGTGAGCGACTTCTTCAAGATCGACGGCTGCGACCTCTGCGAGGCCGCCCGCCTCACCGAATGGTTCCACGAGGACGAGATCTGCTGGATCGCCGAGTGCGAGATCTGCGCCGTGCCGATGGTCGTGTGGCGCTTCCACGGCGTCGAGCCGCCGGGTGAGCACCTCGACCACATGCTCGGGCAGCTGGCCGAGGTCGCGACCGGGTACCTCGGCGACCACTACGTCGACGGCAACATGCGCAACATCCCGGACCACTTCCACGCTCACGCCCGGCCCAAGGGCGGCTTCTTCGGTCACGCGTTCCGCCGGCCACGCCCGTGACCGGCCGGCGGCGCTGACCACGCTCCGGGACGCAATCTCACGCTGCGGGGCGTAGCCTGCTTGCGTGCGGACTGCGCGCCGTGGAGAGCGCGGACGCCGGCTCGGCCTCCACAGGCCCGGGTTCGCGCGGATACGGGAGGGTTTGCTCGGCGCGGCGAGCGCGGAACCGAGTGCTCGGGCCGGCCGGGTCGGCGGTGCGTTCCTCGGCGTGGGCAGCCTCCTCGTCTTGTCGACGGTCTGGCTCCTGCCCCACGACGTCGACCTCCGTCCCTACGTCGTCCTCTCACTCGTCGGGCTGGGCGCGGGCATCGCGACGGCGATTCTGCCGTGGTCACGCTGGCCGACGTGGACGCTCGTGATCCCGCCGTGCGTCGCGTACGCGCTGCTCGCCGTCGGCGGACTCTTCGCCGAGCACGTGCTCGAGTACTACCTCGCGTTCTACACCCTGACCTT
>DASUUL010000041.1:0-2493 GCA_036374115.1 Acidimicrobiia bacterium
GGCGAAGATGGCGAACGCCACGTCGTTCACGCCCCAGAGTGCGATCGGGGCGCCCGCGATGTCGCAGACGACGCGCCCACCGTACGGGAACTGTCCGCCCCAGACGTGGGCCTGGATGACACTCAGCGGGACCGCGGGCGAGGCGACCAGCGTGAACGGTCCCTGCGGAACGGGGGCGTGCCAGGTCTCCAGCGCGCTCGGGATCACGTCGATCCGGAAGGACGAGGCGAGGTACCCGCTCCCGAGGCCGGCGTCGACGATGTCGCGCCGTGGCAGTGGACGCACGGTTGCTGGGGCGGAGGCGGCGGCGCCTTCTGAGTGGCTGGCACGCCATCCCGACCACAGCGAGCGCGAGGACGGCCGCGGTGGCGATCGGCCGGCGGCCGCGAGCAGTGGGCGTGAGCGAGGGAGGGGGAGAGAGCACGAAGCGCTCCAGGGTAGAGCGCACCCCCAGACGGTGTGAAGGCACCCGCTCCGACCGGCCCCGAGGCGCCGAAGCCGTCGGGCTGTGACCGGTAGCCTCCCCTCGCATGCGCATCCTCCTCTTCACGGGCAAGGGAGGTGTGGGGAAGACGACGGTGGCGGCCGCCACCGCCCTCCGGGCCGCCGAATCGGGGCTCCGTACCCTCGTCTGCTCCACCGATCCGGCGCACTCCCTCGCCGATGCGTACGACGTCACCCTCGGCGACGGGGTCGCTCCGATCGGCGCGTTCGCCTCGGGCGGGTCGCTCGCCGGTCAGGAGCTCGACGCCCGGGCCCGCCTCGAGGAGGCGTGGGGCTCGGTGCGGGAGTACCTCACGGCCGTGCTCGACTGGGCGGGCGCGGGCGCGGTCGAGGCCGAGGAGCTGGCCGTCGTCCCCGGACTCGACGAGGTCTTCGCGCTCGCCGACCTGCGGGAGCACGCATCGTCGGGCGAGTACGACCTCGTGGTCGTCGATTGCGCGCCCACGGCCGAGACCCTGCGGCTGCTGTCGCTCCCCGACGTGCTCGGCTGGTACATGGACCGGGTCTTCCCCGCCCAACGGGCCGCCACCCGCACCGTCCGCCCCCTGCTCAGCCGCATGATCAGCCTGCCGGTCGCGGGCGAGGACGTGTTCGCCGCGGTGCGGCGGTTCTACGACCGCCTCGACGGGGTGCGTGACCTGCTCACCGACGGGTCGGTGACGAGCGCCCGCCTGGTCGTGAACCCCGAGCGGATGGTCGTGGCCGAGGCGCGGCGCACGTTCACCTATCTCTCGCTGTTCGGATACCACGTCGACGCCGTGGTCGCGAACCGTCTCCTCCCCGAGGCGGTCGCCGATCCGTGGTTCGAGGCATGGAAGGGCACCCAGCGCGACCACCTGGCGTCGATCACCACTGCCTTCGCGGGCGTGCCCGTGCTGACCGCCGAGCTCGCCGCCGACGAGTTGGTCGGGCGGGAGCGTCTGTCTCGCTTCGGCGCCGCGCTCTACGGCGAGCGCTCGCCCGCGGAGCGGTTCTCCACCACCGAGCCGCTGCGGGTGGACGCGGACGGCGACACCCTCGTGCTCTCGGTGTACCTGCCGAACACGTCGAAGGGCGACGTGGAGTTGGCGCGTGTCAACGGCGAGCTGCTGCTCACCGTGGGGCCGCACCGGCGTGCGGTCGTGCTCCCCGACAGCCTGCGCCGCCGCGAGGTGACGGCGGCGCGCTTGGCCGGGGATCGCCTGGAGGTCGAGTTCACGAACGGGGAGGCCTGATGCCCGAACACCGCGACGAGACGGCCGACGACCACGACGTCTTCTACGACGCGCCCGAACCCGAGTCGCCGCCCCGGCCGGACGGTGGGTCCGGATCGGCTGCCGACGTGCTCGTGTCGGCGCTGATGGACGCGGGGCCCGAGGCGGCCGAGCACCTGCTGAAGGCGGCGCAGGAGTTGCTGCTGGCAGCCAAGGCGGTGGTCGACGCCGGGGAGCGTGTCGTCGAGCAGACGCGCGCCACCGCCGGTGCCGACGGGCCGGCCGAGGACGACGGCGACCCCGGCGACGAGCGCCGCGTCCGGCGGATCGACCTGGCTTGAAGACGTTCGGGATCGACCTCGGCGGCACCAACGTGCGGTGCGGGGTCGTCGACGGGAACGGGGTGATCGTCGCCGACCGGCGGGCGGCCACGGATCCGGGCGCGACCTGGGAGGAGCTGGTGGCCGCCATCGTCGAGCTCGTGCGCGGCCTCGCCGAGGAGTACCCCGAGGCTGCCGCCGCCGGCGTGGGTGCGGCCGGTCTGGTGACCCGCGAGGGCGTCGTGCTCTACGCGCCCAACATCCCCGGGCTCCGCAACGCGCCGCTGCGAGACACCATCGCTGCCGCACTGGGGATGCCGGTGTTCGTCGACAACGACGCCAACGCCGCCGCCCACGGGGAGCTCGTGCACGGCGCCGCCCGCGGCGCGCGCTACGCCCTCGTGATCACGCTGGGCACGGGAATCGGCGGCGGGATCATCGCCCGAGAGCGCGTGATCCGAGGGGCACACGGTTTT
>DASUUL010000042.1:0-2523 GCA_036374115.1 Acidimicrobiia bacterium
CCGGATCCGCTGGTGCACGCGCCCGCCCTCTCGCTGCTGGTCGAGGAGCTCGGCGCCGCCGATCTTCGGGAGGGCGGCGGAGGCGGCGAGGAAGGCGGCGTCGACGAGGGCGTTCGCCACTGCGGGCGGCGGAGCCGTGACGCGGTGGTCGATCCGGAAGTCCACGGGCCCAAGCTAGGGGACCGGGCGCGGCGGTGGGCAAACGGGTTCGCCGGTGAGCGTGGTGGGCTTCTACGCTCGCGGCCCACTATGACCAAGATCGCGGAGATCCTCGCCCGGGGCCGGAGCTTCTCGTTCGAGTTCTTCCCGCCGAAGACCGAGAAGGCGGAGCAGAACCTGCGTACGGCGTTGCTCGAGCTCGAGCCACTCGGGCCCTCGTACGTGTCGGTCACCTACGGCGCCGGTGGGTCGACGCGGGAGCGCACCCACGACATCGTCGTCGACATCCTGCGCAACACGTCGATGACGCCCATGGCGCACCTGACGTGCTGCGCCCACACCCGCGCCGAGCTCGTCGAGATCGTCGAGCGCTACCGCGCCGCCGGGATCGAGAACATCCTCGCCCTCGGCGGCGACCCGCCCGCCGACCTCGACCTTCCCGAGGGGGAGCTGCACTACTCGGTGGAGCTGGTCGACCTCATCCGGGAGGTGGGCGACTTCTCGATCGGGGTCGCGGCCCACCCGGAGCCCCATCCGAAGTCACCGAGCCTCGAGAGCGACCGTTTCTGGACGGCCAACAAGCTGCGCCACGCCGACTTCGCCATCACGCAGTTCTTCTTCGAGGCGCGCCACTACTTCGAGCTCGTGGAGAGCATGCGCTCGCTCGGCGTCGACAAGCCGGTGATCCCGGGCATCATGCCGGCCACGAGCATCTCGTCGATCAAGCGGATGACCCAGCTCCAGGGGTCCGAGTTCCCGGCGTGGCTGGCCGCCAAGCTCCACGCGGTGGAGGACGATCCCGATGCGGTGTGGCGCGTCGGCGTCGACGAGGCGACGAAGCTGTGCCAGGAGCTGCTCGCCGGCGGCGCCCCCGGCCTGCACTTCTACACGCTCAACCGCTCGCCCGCGACCCGTGAGATCTTCGTGGGCCTCGGCCTGCGCCAAGGCGCCGCCTGAGCGCGCCCACGCGCCGTGAGCTGGCGGAGGGTGTGGGATTTGAACCCACGGTGCCTCTCACGAGACACAACGGTTTTCGAGACCGCCCCGTTCGGCCGCTCCGGCAACCCTCCGGAGACGATGCTACCGGCCGCCTCCTACGCCCCTTCCAAGCGTTCGAGCCGAGCGTTCGCGCCGAGCGACGGAGGAGGCTCAGTAGGCGAGCAGGCGGCGCAGGTCGCGGGTGATGTCGTCGACCTGGGGGAGGACGGCGTTCTCGAGCGTGGGCTCGTAGGGCACGTGCGTATCCGTCGCGGCGAGGCGCCAGACCGGGGCGTCGAGGTGCTCGAAGCACTCGTCGGCGATCCACGCCGCCACTTCGGCGCCGAAGCCGCACGTGAGGGTGTCTTCGTGCAACACGAGCACCCGACCGGTGCGCGCGACCGACTCGCCCACGATCTCCCGGTCCCACGGCGAGATCGTGCGCAGGTCGATGATCTCGACGCCGCTCCCGCCGTTGCCGTTGCCCTCCGCGTCGGCGAGCGCGTGGGCGGCGAGTTGCGTCCGGTGCACGGTCGCGCCCCACGTGACGACGGTGACGCGATCACCGCGCGTCACGTACGCGCCCCGGCCGAACGGCAGCAGCCAGTCGGCCGGCGGCATCGGGTCGCGGTTGTACCCCTGCCGGTACAGGTGCTTGTGCTCGAGGAACAGCACCGGGTCGCCGCTCCGGAACGCCGTCCGCAGGAGCCCGGCGGCGTCGCGCGCCCGTGACGGGAACGCGACCATCAGCCCGGGAACGTGGGCGAAGATGGACTCGCCGCACTGCGAGTGCCAGATGGCACCGCCGGTGAGATAGCCGCCGATCGGGACCCGGATCACCGTGGGGCAGGTGAACGCGCCGTTCGAGCGCCACCGGATCGTCGCCGCTTCCGACTTGATCTGGGTCATCGCGGGCCAGATGTAGTCGAAGAACTGGATCTCCGGGCTGGGCCGCAGGCCGCGCACGGCCTGGCCGACGGCCCGACCGACGATGTTGGCCTCGGCGAGTGGCGTGTTGTAGCAGCGCGCCTCGCCGAACTCGCGCTGGAGGCCAAAGGTGATGCCGAACACGCCGCCCTTGCCTGGCACCTCGTCGAGCACGCGCGGGTCGGCGTCGGCGACGTCTTCGCCGAACACCCGGATGCGCTCGTCGCGCGCCATCTCGTCGTGCAAAGTGCGTCGGATCGCCTCCCCGAACGTCACCTCCTCGCTGCCGGCGGGAGGATCGTCGGGGACCTCGGTGACGGCCGGCGCGCCCAGTACCTGTGCGATCACACTCCCGGGATCGGGACGTCGGGCCGCCAACGCTTCCTTCGCCGCCTCGGCCACCGTCGCCTTGGCCTCGGCGCGGATCTGCTCCGCCTCCTCCTCCGTGAGGGCGCCGTC
>DASUUL010000043.1:0-13627 GCA_036374115.1 Acidimicrobiia bacterium
AGGGCACGGCCTGGGAGGTGGCGGCGGCGACGGTGTTCCTGCTTTCGCACGACGCCGGCTACGTGACCGGCCAGGTGCTGGCGGTCGACGGCGGCCTGACCCTGCTCTGAGCGGTGGTCAGTTGCGGAACGTGGTGCCGTCGCGCAGCTCGAAGTAGGGCGCGTCGGTGGCGTCGGCGGCGCCCACGTCGCCGTTCGCGTACGAGCCCGGCCACGAGAACCACCCGGTCTCGATGATCGACTGGCAGAACGCGATGTCGCCGGCCACGCCGGCGGCGTTGCCCTCGTCGAGGTAGAGCTGGGCCATCTGGGTGGGGGTGATCTCCGGCCGCCACGTGTTGCCGAACCTCGCGTTCGTGTGCTGGACGAACGCGGCGATCTGGCCCGCGCTGAGCTCGCTCGCCCTCATGATCTTCGTGCTGTCGACCTGCGCCGGGCTGAGCGTGCCCACGCCGTTGTAGGCCCGCATCTGGTTGTAGATGTTGAAGATGTTGTCGGCGTAGGTGGTGCCCGGGACGGCCCACCTGCCCTCGAGGTCGATCCAGCGCGGCGCGTCGCCGTGGTACACGAAGCTGGTGAAGTTGGCCTCGGTGTACCCGACGCGGGGCTCGAAGGGCTTGCCCAGGTTGTAGGGCGTGGAGGTCGGATCCGCGTAGTTGCGCAGGTGCTGGATCTGCGCCCGCACCCCCTGGGTGGGCGTCTCCTTGCACATGTACCGGTCGCTGCCGGGGTACGCGCCGATCCCGGCGTAGTTGTGGTCGCTGGCGAGCACGTACCCGCGCCAGTACTGCGAGCACGACCCCGAGACCGACTTCACCGGCTGGCACGCGGCCAACGCCGTCGCGACGAGGACCAGCGCGCCGACGGGGGCGACGAGGCGGAGACGGAGGCGGCGGGGGCGAGTCATGGGGGAAGAAACGGTCGATGACGCCCAAGCCGGGCGAACCGACGCCGTCAGGCTAGTGGCACACTCCGTGCCCGTGGAGGCACGGCCCGTGGCGGCGGCGTGAGCCGCGTGTTAATGCGGCCGAGCCCCACGTGTCGATGCCGAGGGTGCACGCCAGCGACCGGATGTCGTCGCCGTCGGTCTGGATCCAGTCGACCACGCTCACCCCTCGCTCCCCGAGCACGGCGCGGGCGCGGCGCAGCATCTCGAGATCCCCCTCGCGAGGTGCACGCACGCTCGTGGTGACGGCCGACAGCAGCACCATGCGGGTGGCGCGGTCATCGGTTGACGCGATGCAACTCGCCCAGTGGAGGGCGTCGTGCATCGAGTGGTCGCGCGCCGTGAACACGGTGAGGTCGAGAATGGTGCCGGCATCGTCGAGGATCGCGGCTGCGTGGCCACGCCGGAACCGTTGCCGGATCGCCAGCGCCTCGGCGATCGCGTCGGTGAACCCGCGAATGGCGAGCGCGTCGTTGCTCATGGCTTCCTCCCGGTGACGTCCGTTTGCTCCGCTTCTGCTTCGCTTCTGCTCCCGCTTCTGCTTCGGGCAGGGCGGTGACCGCGGGGGAAGCGCGCCGGAGAAGCGCTCGGTCACGGTAGCCATGGGGTGTGACGGTTATCGCGTGACGGCGCCACCGACGTACCCTGACGCGGTGCCGGCCACGCCCACCGCTCGGACCGGGCGGACGACCCGGTCCGAGCCGCTGCGCCGAGCGCTCCGGCTCGAGTACGCGACCGTGGCGTGGAACGCGCTCGAGGTCTTCGTCACCATCGGCCTCGGAATCGCTGCCGGCTCGCTCGCGCTGATCGGCTTCGGCCTCGACTCGCTGGTGGAGATCTTCGCCTCGGCGGTCGCATTGTGGCACCTGCAAGGAGCCCGCGAGCCGGAGCGCACCCGGCGGGCACTGTGGCTGGTGGCGCTGGCGTTCTTCGCCCTGGCCGCCGTCCTGTTCGCCGGTGTCGCCCGCGACCTCGTCACCGACCATCGGGCGGGGGAGTCGCCCCTCGGCATCGCCTACCTCGGCGTCACCGCCGTCGTGATGCTCTCACTGGCGATCGGCAAGCGGCGCACGAGCGCCGAGCTCGACGACCATCCGCTCTCGCACGAGGCGCGCGTCACGTTCCTCGACAGTGCGCTGGCCACGGGCATCCTGCTCGCCCTCGCGGCCAACGCCGCGCTCGGGTGGTGGTGGGCCGACACGCTCGCGGCGGCCCTCGTCGGGCTCGTGGCCGTCTCCGAGGGCATCGCCGCGCCCCGCGAGCACGACTGAGGGAGCGGGCTCCCCGCGGCGGCGGGCGGCGCGTCGCGGCGGCGCGGCGTGCGCCGGGCGCACGCCGGTCTCGACGAGGCCGAGTGCCACCAACGTGCGGTGGCCGACCGCCCCGATTGTCGACCGCAGTGGCGCGCGCCGCGACCGGCCGGGCGTGCCGGCGGCGCGCGACCCGGCCAGGTGCGCCTCGACCGCCCGGTCCGACGCCGCCACGCTCAGCGCGAGCAGCGTGAGCGTGGCGGCCAGGAACACGAGGAAGAGCGCCACCGTGGTCGCGTGACTCTCCGCGCCGCTCGAGACCTCGTTGGCGAGGACGAGCACGGCGACACCGGCGGCGGTGACGGCGACGCCGGAGCGGACGAGTGCCATGCCGGAGGGCCTACCGATCCGGTGGCGAGGCCAAACCTCGCCGGCATCACCCGAGCGCGCCGGGCCTCCTCGAGCCCGCCTCCTCGAGCACGGCTACTCGAGCACGCCTACTCGAGCACGCCTACTCGAGCACGCCTACTCGAGCACGAAGGTCACGAGCATGTTCACCTGGTAGGTGGCGACGCGGCCGTTCTCGACGCTGACCCGTTGCTCCTTGATCCACGCCGACTGCACGTTGCGCAGTGTCGTGGTGGCGCGCTGGATGCCGTCGTTGATGGCGTCCTCGAAGCTGGTGCTCGACGTGGAGCTGATCTCGGTGATGCGGGCAACGCTCATGATGGCCCCCTGTGTTGCGCTGAGAACAGGATGAACCGCTCGGGTCGCTGGGTAAAGGGAGTGCAGTCCTGGTGCCCTACCCCCGCCGGTGGTCGGGGAATCCGCAGCGGGGAATCACCGCGAGCAGGGCGGGGTTCGATTCCGAGAGGCGAGGTGGTTGGATGGCGATCGAGGTCCGGCACAACCCGGAGCGTTCCCGGTACGAGCTCACGCTCGAAGACCGGCTGGTGGGCGTGGCCGACTACTGGGCCGACGGCGACACGCTGGTGTTCCCCCACACCGAGATCGAGCCGCCGCTGCGCGGGCGCGGCCTCGGCGCCGAGCTCGTACGGGGCGCGCTCGACGACGTCCGCGCGAACGGGCAGCGGGTCGTGGCCCGCTGCTGGTACGTCGCCCAGTTCGTCGACGAGCACCCCGACTACCGCGATCTCCTCGTGGCTTGATCCGGCGCCTGGACGGGTAACTCCCCGAGAGATCGAGGGGAGCAGTGTGGCCGCCGTCACCCGTCCGGGCCGAGCCGTGCGCGAGGTCGCCGACCGCATCGGTGTCTCGCCCGGGCGGCTCGCGGCCCACGCGCTCCTGTTGGTCGCCGGACTCGTCGGGCTCTACGTGCTCGCTCCCGAGCTCGTCGACTTCGTCGCGGTCACGCCCGCCATCCTCGAGCTCGACTGGTGGTGGCTCGGGCTCATGGTCGTGTCCCAGGCCGCCAGTCTCGTCGCCCTCGCGCTGCTCGTCCGCACCCTCCTGCCCCGCGCCGTCTCGTGGGTCGACGTGCTGGTCGTGCAGCTCGGCGCCAACGCCGCCTCGCTCTCGGTGCCGGGCGGCGCCGCCGTCGGCGCCGCCGTCTCGGGGCGGCTGTTCACCCGGGCCGGGGTGAAGGCCGGCGACGCCGCCGGTGCGCTGACGGCGTCGTCGTTGCTGTCGACCCTCACGATCGCCGCGCTCGCGCCGGTAGCGGGGGCGCTGGCGCTGCTCCAGGCCGACCTGCCGGGCCCGCTCGAGTTCGCGGTCCTCGCCGGGAGCGTCCTCGCCGGCGTGCTCCTCGTCGTCGCCGTCGTGCTGGTCACCGCCGACTGGCCGCTGCGCGCCGCAGCCGCGCTGGCCCGCACACTCGACTCCGCGGTGCTCCGGCACGTGGGGCATCGTCTCGACGTGACCACGACGGGCCTTCACCGCAGCCGCGCCGGGCTCCAGGAGCGGCTCGGCGACCGCTGGCCGGCGGCTCTCGGCTACGCCGGCGCGAACTGGTTGCTCGACTTCGCCACGCTCGCGCTCGCCCTCGCCGCCGTCGGGGCCGACATCTCCCTCGGCGTCGCCCTCCTGGCGTTCGTCGCCGCCGCGGTGCTGCGGATGATCCCCGTCACCCCCGGCGGGCTCGGGTTCGTGGAGGGTGGGCTGGCGTCGCTGCTCACGGTCGCCGGCCTGCCCGCGCTCGGCGCCCTGGTGGTGGTGCTCGCCTACCGGGCGGCGAGCTTCTGGCTGCCCCTACCCGCCGGCGCGGTCGCCTACGCGGTGTTCCGGCGCCGCCATCCCGCGCCCGCCTGAGGCCCGCGGAGTCGCCGATGCGCCGCACCAAGATCGTCGCCACCCTCGGTCCCAGTACCGACGACGCCGGCTCCATCGGCGCCGTGCTCGAGGCCGGCGCCGACGTGGTGCGCCTCAACGGTGCGCACGGCACCCCCGCGTTCCACACCCGGGTCGCCGAGCTCGCTCGCGACGCCGCCCGCGGGCTCGGCCGCACCGTCGGCGTGCTCGTCGACCTCCCCGGCCCCAAGCTGCGCGTCGGCGAGGTGCCGGGCGACGCGGTCGAGCTCGCGGCCGGCACCACTTTCACGCTCGCGTCCGCAGGCGCCGATCCCGGCGGAGCCGGCGTGTCCACCAACGTGCCCGACCTCCCCGCGCTCGCCGGCATCGGCGACCCCATCTGGCTGGCCGACGGCGAGATCGTTCTCACGGTCCGCGGGGTCACCGCCGGCGGCGTCGTCACCGAGGTCGTCCGGGGCGGCACGCTCCGCTCCCGCAAGGGCCTGGCGCTCCCGGGAGCCGAGGGCACCCTCGACCCGTTCACCCCCGCCGACGAGCAGATCCTCGACCTCGCGGTGCGCATCGGCGCCGAGCTCGTCGGCGTGTCGTTCGTCCGCGCCGCCGCCGACCTCCACCGGGTGCGGGCGGCGGCGCCCGGCGGGCCCGCGGCGCCGGTGCTGGTGGCCAAGATCGAGACCCGGGCCGCGCTCGAGCACCTCGACGACATCGTCGCCGCCGCCGACGTGGTGATGGTCGCTCGGGGCGACCTCGGCGTCCAGATCGACATCGCCCGCACGCCGCTGGTGCAGAAAGAGGTCATCGGGCGCTGCAACCGCGCCGGGCGGCCGGTGGTCACCGCCACGCAGATGCTCGAGTCGATGACGCGCACTCCGATCCCGACCCGCGCCGAGGCCAGCGACGTCGCCAACGCCGTGCTCGACGGCAGCGATGCCCTCATGCTCTCGGAGGAGACGGGCGTCGGCGCCTACCCCGCGGACACGGTGGCCACGATGGCGCGCCTCGTGGAGGCGGCGGAGGCGTGGCAGCCCCCCGGGCGGGACGTGGACCGCGCCGGCGGCGACGACTCGGGGCCGTGGGACCTGGCCCGCGAGGCGGTGGCCGCGAGCACGAGCACGGGCGCGGTCGCCATCGTCTGCCGCACCGGCACCGGCACCACCGCCCGGTGCCTCGCCGCCCTCCGCCCCGCCGTGCCGGTCGTGGCGGTCACGCCCACGGAGCGCATCGCGGCCCAGCTCGCCGTGGTCCGCGGCGTCGTCGCCGTTCCCGCGCCCGGGGCCGGCCACGACCTCGGCCCAATCGTGGCGGCCGCGCGCGCCTCCGGCGCCGTCGGGCCCGGCACCGCGGTGGCCGTGCTCGACGGGTCGGTGCACGTCGTACCGACGATCTGATCGCCGCCCCGCCGGTGCCCGGCCCGGGCGCTAGCCAGTGGGATCGGGCGGCGAGGCGAGCGAGAAGGTGACGCCGGTGAGGCGCTCGGAGAGCTCCCAGAGGCGGCGGGCGTCGGCCTCGTCGCGGGCCGCTCTCGTGGCGCGCACGCGCCGGGGATGTCCGTGCAGCTCGAAGAGGCCGCCGGGCCCGAAGTACTCGCCGCCGGCCACGTCGGGCATGGTCGCCGCGTAGAGCTGGGGGAGCGCCCCCATCTCGTCGCTCTGGGCGAGCAGCCGGTTGCCGATCTCGGCGCCGCGGAGCATCACCCGGCTGCCGCTCTGCTCGGGACCGGCCGCCTGGAGGTGGGTGGAGGCGTACCCGGGATGGGCGGCCACCGACACGACGTCGAGCCCGGCGGCGCGGGCGCGGCGGTCGAGCTCGAACGCGAACAGCAGGTTGGCGAGCTTCGACTGGGAGTAGGCGCGCCACTTCCCGTAGCGGCGCTCGAAGCTCGGATCGTGCCACCGCATGCGGCCGTTCCGGTGCATCAACGACGAGGTCGTCACGACGCGGGGGGCGGGGGCACGCTGCAGCGCCGGGAGCAGGTGGGCGGTCAGGGCGAAGTGGCCGAGATGGTTGACGGCGAGCTGGGTCTCGAAGCCCTGGACGCTGCGGGCGCGCGGGACGGCCATCACGCCGGCGTTGTTCATGAGCACGTCGACGCGGTCGACGGCGCCGGCGATCCGCTGCGCTCCCGCCCGCACCGAATCGAGATCGCCGAGGTCGAGGTCCACCAGGAGCGGCTGGGCTCCGCTGGCGACCGCGCGCACCCGGTCGCGGGCGCGCTCGCCCTTCGCGGGGTTGCGGCAGGCGAGGACGACGGTGGCGCCGGCGCGGGCGAGCGCCTCCGCCGACCGCAGGCCGAGCCCGCTGTTGGCGCCCGTGACCACCACGGTCCGGCCCGACTGGTCGGGGATCTCGGCTGCCGTCCACCTGCCCATGCCCGACACCCCCACGCCCGACACGCCTATGCCCGACACGCCCATGCCCGACACGTTGCCACGCTTTCCCGCAACCGGGGAGGGGCGGCGAGGCTCGCGCCCCGGCAGTGGATACGGTGATGGCAGTGGGGGGACAGAGCAGGGGCGGGCGCCGCCGCCGGCCGGCCGCGTGCGGCGCGGTGGCGGCCGGCGCGGCGATCGTCCTGGCCGCGGCGGCCTGCTCGAACGGTGGCGACTCCGCCGGCGGCGTCGAGCCCGCGGGCACGGTCGTCGGGCGGGGCGACACCTACGAGGCGGTCGTGCGCCGCACCGAGGGCGGCGTCCCGCACATCTCCGGCGACACCTTGGCCGACGTGTCGTTCGGGCAGGGCTGGGCCAGTGGCGAGGACCGCGCCTGCGACCTCGCCGACCAGGTCGTGAAACTCCGCAGCGAGCGCGCCCGCTGGTTCGGCCCCGGCGACGCGGACGCCAACGTCGACTCCGACGTGGCGTGGCAGGCGATCGGCATCTTCGACCGAGCGTCGGCCGACTGGGAAGACGAGGCGCCCCGGGTCGTGACGCTGCTGACGGCGTTCGTCGACGGCTGGAACGCGCACCTCGAGGAGGTGGGCGTCGACGGCCTCGCGGGTTGGTGCGCGGGCCAGCCCTGGGTGCGGCCGATCGAGCCCGTGGAGCTCTACGCGTACGCGCGCTCCGTCGCCCTCGGCGCGAGCAGCGCGGTGATCGCCGACTTCATCGCGACCGCCCAGCCGCCCGGGACGGCGGCGGCGCCGGCCGCGGGCCTGCGCGCCGGCTCGATCACCGCAGCGGTGGCGTCGAACGGGTGGGCGATCGGCTCCGAGCGCTCCGCCGCGGGTGGGGGGCTCCTCGTCGCCAACCCGCACTTCCCCTGGGAGGGCGAGCGCCGCTTCTGGGAGGTGCACCTCACCATTCCCGGCGAGCTCGACGCCTACGGCGCCCAGCTCTCGGGCCTCCCCGGCATCGGCATCGGCTTCACCGAGAGCTTCGGCTGGACGCACACGGTCTCGGCGGGCAACCGGTTCACCGCATACCGCCTCGAGCTCGTCCCCGGGTCGCCCACGACCTACCGCTACGGGGACGAGCAGCGCGAGCTGACACCCACCGACGTCACCGTCGACGTGCTGCGCGACGACGGCACGGTCGAGCCGGTGACGCGCACGATGTGGGCGAGTCACTACGGCCCGATGCTCGACTTCCCCGGCGTGGGATGGACCGAGGAGAGCGCGCTCACCTTCCGCGACGCCAACCTCGACAACGACGAGTTCGCCGACCAGTACCTCGGCATGCTCCTCGCCGACGACCTGGACGAGTTCATCGCCGTGCACGAGCGGGTGCAAGGCGTCCCGCTGTTCAACACGATCGCGGTGTCGAGCGACGGACGCGCTTGGTACGCCGACACGTCTGCGACCCCGAACCTCTCCGGCGAGGCGATCGCGGCGTACGAGGCGTCGGTGGAGGAGGACGGGCTCGTCGGCCTCGCCGCCAGCCAGGGGGCGGTCGTGCTCGACGGCTCCGACCCCATGTTCGAGTGGGTCGAGGCCCAGGGCGCGCGCGATCCCGGTCTGGTGCCGTACGAGGCGATGCCGGTGGTGGAGCGCGACGACTACGTGTTCAACGCCAACGACTCGTACTGGGTGCCGCACGCCACCGAGCTGCTGGAGGGCGACTACTCACCGCTCCACGGGCCCCAGCGCACCGCCCGCACGCCCCGCACGCGCGAGAACGCGGTCGTGCTCGACGACAGGTCGCCCGACGGCCCCGCCGGCGACGACGGCGAGTTCACCCTCGACGAGCTCGCCGACGCGACGCTCCAGAACCGGGGCTACACGTCGCGGGCGCTGCTCGACGACGTCGTGGCCCGCTGTGCAGGCGTCACCACCGTCGAGGTCCCCGAGCTCCCCGGCGCCGAGGGTGCACCCGGCCTGCCGGCGGCGACGGTCGACGTCGCGCCCGCCTGCGCGGTCCTGGGCGCCTGGGACGGGGTCTACGACCTCGACCGATCGGGGCCGCCGCTGTGGCGCGAGCTCCTGTTGCAGCTCGACCCGCCGGAGCTGCGCGCCGAGGGCCGGCTCTGGGCCGAGCCCTTCGACCCCGACCACCCCGTCGAGACGCCGTCGGGCCTCGCGGTCGCGCCCGCCGGCGGTCCCGACCCGGTGCTGGAGCTCCTCGCCCGGGCCGTGCAGATCCTCGGCGCCGCGGGCGTGCCGGTCGACGCCACCCTCGGCGACACCCAGTTCGCCCTGCGCAACGGCACGCGGGTACCGATCCACGGTGGCAACAACTTCGACGGCACGACCAACATCGTCGGCTACAGCGGGGCGTCGATCCTCGACCCCGCCCTCGAGATCGAGCGGGAGCTCGTGGCGCCGACCTCGCCGCTGGCGAGGGTGGGCGAGCACACGGGGTACCTCATCGCCAACGGCACGTCGTTCCTCATGGCGCTGGCGTTCACCGACGACGGCCCCGAGGCGCGGGTCTTCCTCACCTACTCGAACACCGAGGACCGCGCCGACCCGAACTACGTCGAGGCCACCGAGCGGTTCTCGGCCAAGGAGTGGCGGTCGGTGGCATGGACCGACGCGCAGATCGACGACGAGGTCGTCGACACCACGACGGTGCGAGGCTGAGCGCGAGCCCGCTCAGGTGCGCGTGCAGACGCTCGCGAGCATCGCGTACGGATTCACCGCCGCACCCCCGTCGGGCCGGACCTCGTAGTGCGTGTGCGGGCTGCCCCGCACGTTGCCGGTGGAGCCGGTGTAGCCGATCGTCTCGCCGGCGGCGACGGTACGCGGCGCGCCCTGGAACCGGTCGAGGTGCATGTACACGTAGCGGGTGCCGTCGGCGGCGGTGAGCTTGACGACGTTGCCGCCGCCGGTGGCATCGAACTCTTGCACGACGGTGCCGGCGACCACGGCGACGTTCGCCTGCCCCCGCGGGGCGAAGATGTCGATCCCCTGGTGCGTGCGCGTTCCACGGGGCGCCCCGAAGTCGTCGGTGAAGCTCACCGGCCCCGGCACGGGGCAGCGGAAGCCGGCGGGGCCCGTCCACGGCGACGCCGTCACGCAGCCGGCGGCGCCGGCGAGGGCGAGGAGCGCCAGGAGCGCGACGAGGACGCGTCGAGGAAGCGTTGCGACCCGGGAGATGCGGCGAGGGTAGGCGCGCCCGCCCGGCGCGTCCACCATTCCGAGCGCAGAGGGTGCTGGTCAGCGGGTCGGCAGCGAGTCGCGGCGATCCGGCAGGATGCCGATGGCGGCCACGAACGCGTGGTGGCCGGCGCTCTTGAGCGCCTCCCGGGCGGCCCGGCCGCGCTTGGGCGTGAACGCCCGCCGCAACTCGCCGGTGCCGGCCCCACCCGATCCGGCGGCGTGCGCCTCGAGCGCGGCGTTGCGCACCTTCGCGCCCTGGCACGCCTTCTCGAGCGCGTCGCGGGTGGCGCGGTACTGGGCGGGCAGGAAGCTGCGCCGGTCGTCGTGTCCGTCGGGGTCGGCGCGCGGGTGGCGGGCGTCGGGACGGCGACTCGCGAGCGCGTGCTCGATCGTGGCCGCGGGCTCGGGCACGACGTCGGGTTCCTCGAGCGGAAGCCCGAGCGCGTCGAGCGCGGCCCGGAAGTTGCGGCGGAGCGCGTCGCGGGTCACGTCCGTGCGCAGGCGCGCGAGCCCGCGCCACCGCGTGAGAGCACCGGCGGCGAGCGCACCGAGCCCGGTGCCGAGCGCGCGGAGCGCGCCGCGCACCCCGCGGAGCAGGAACCGGATCACGCGCCGGCGCTGGATCCATTGCGGCCACTGCTCGGGTGTGGCCCACACGCCCTGCACCCACTGGTCCGACGCGATCAGGGCGCCGGCGAGCAGCCCGAAGAGCCCGACGAGGAACACGAGGAACAGCCCTGCGCTCGCGACGGGATGCGACACGACCTGCGCGAGCACCAGCGCTCCCGCGCTGACGCCGGCGGCGAGACCGACGAGGCCGGCCCACGTGCGCCCTGCCACGACCGAGATGCTAGCGACCCCGCCGGCCGGGGAGAACGCGATCGAGTGCCTAGACGCTGGTCTCGCCGACGGTGGCCGCGCCCGCGGCGGTCTCGCCGATCCCGGCGCCACCGGGGCCGGTCCCGGGAAGCTGGTCCGAGAGGCCCTGCACCTGGCCGCCGAAGCGGGCCCGCCGGGCCGTCCCCTGATCGGGGTCGAAGAAGTACATCAGCGCCGCGCCCGCCGCGAACCACGTCAGCCTCGAGCGCAACGCCCACCACAGAACCCGGAACAACAGCATCATCCGCTCACCTTCCTTCGGCCAGTAGCTACCCACCGCCGGGCCGGCCGACTCCGGGAATGCCGGACTCCCGGACCGTCGCGGCCCCTCAGCGGACCGTGAAGGGATACACCATGACGTGGTGGACGTGCGACGTGCCCGTTGGCGTCATCGGGAAGGAAGCACACGAGGGCGTCCTCGCCGGCGGGGAGGTCGAGCTCCAGGCGGCCCCGCTCGCCGGGAGCGATCATGGTCGTGCCGGCCACGTCGATCTGCGGCTGTGGGAACGGTTCGGGCGTGAACAGCGGATGGTCGTTCCACTCGACGATGTCGGCGACCTCGACAAGGGGTAGGACCACATGACCGACCCGACGCGCGTCGTCGGCCGCCGATGTGCGGCCTTCGCGATCGACGGCATCACCGTCGTCGTCGTGATCTGGATCGCCGCCCAGGCGACGCGTGACGTCGTCGACGTTCGCGGCGCCTGCCCCGACCCGGTGCCGGCCGGGCGGGCCTGCGTCGAGTGGAGCGGTGACGCCTACCTGATCAGCGGGCGCGCGTTCGTCTGGTTCGTCGTCACCCTGGTCGCCCTCCTCGTCGTGGTGATGGGCTTCGTCCGCTGGCGCTTCGGTGCGTCGCTCGGGAAGGTCCTGCTCGGCATCCGCGTGGTCGACGCGCACGGGTCGCGGCCCGGGTTCTGGCGCGGCGCGCTGCGCACGGCCGCGCTGGGCGTCGACGCGATCGCGGTGCTCCTCCCGATCGGCCTGTGGCTGGCGCTGCTCACACCGCGGCACCGCCGGGTCGGCGACTTCCTCGCGGGCACCTTCGTCGTTCGCCGGGATGCCGTGGGCGCGCCGGTACCCTGACCGCCCGTGGCCCGCGACATCGTCGACGACCGGCTCATCGGTGCCCTGCACGTACGCGCGCTCACGCGCGCCGGGCTCGCACACGACCACGCGACCGAGCACACCGTGTTCCAGTCGGGCACCCTCGACGCGCTCATGGCCGGTCGCTACGACGGCGACGTCACCATCGGCGAGCTGCTCGCGCACGGCGACCTCGGGATCGGGACCGTCCAGCACCTCGGAGGCGAGCTCGTCGTGCTCGACGGGGAGGCGTGGGTCGTCGACGCCGACGGCGCGGTGCGCCCGGTCCCCGCCGAGACGCGCACGCCGTTCGCGGTGGTGTGCCGCTTCACGCCGGTCGCGACCACGGCGCTTGCCGGTCCCCTGGACCTGGGCGCGGTGCACGCCGCCCTCGACGCGCTCGCGCCGCCCGACGAGCCCGTGGTGGCCGTGCGCCTGACGGGGCAATTCTCGAACCTGCGCCTGCGCAGCGTGCGCGCCCAGACCCCGCCCAACCCGCCCCTCACCGAGGTGACCGAGCACCAGACCGAGTGGCAGGTCGGCGCCGCCACCGGCACGCTCCTCGGCTTCCGGTTCCCCGCCGCCACCGCCGGCGTCGAGGTGCCCGGCTACCACCTCCACTTCCTGAGCGACGACCGCGCCTGCGGCGGCCACGTGCTCGGGCTCGGGCTCGTGGCGGGGACCGCCGCGGTCGACGACGCCGGCGACCTCCACGTGGAGCTGCCCGCCGGCGTGCACCTCGGCCGCCCCGGCGCCGGCGCCGACCTCGACGCCATCCGCCGGGTGGAGGGCCGCCGGGTGGAGGGCGGCGCCTGACCGGGGTGCCCGGCCGGGGGCACACTGGTGCCGTGACCGCCATCATCGACTCCGACCAGCACCTCTACGAGTCGCGCACCACCTGGGTCGACCACATCGACCCGGCGATGCGAGCCGAGGCGCTGCGCATCGACGACGACGACCTCGGCTACGCCTGGCTCACCTGGCGCGGCCACCGCCTCGGCATCGCCGACGTGCAGCTCCCCGGCGACACCGCTCGCATCGGCCGGCACCGCCGCCGCCGGGAGGCGGGGGAGCGCGCCGAGTACGTGTACGACGAGCTGCTTCCCGCCGACTACTGGAACCCGGCGGCGCGCGCCGCCCGCCTCACCGACTTCGGCGTCGACGAGGCGGTGCTCTTCCCCAACTACGGGCTCCTGTGGGAACGGCGCCTGTCCGGGTCGTTGCCCGCGCTCACCGCCAACATGGGCGCATGGAACCGGTGGGCGGCGACGGTCGCGGCCGAGGGCGGCGGCCGCCTGCACCCGGTGGGCCACCTCACGCTGCGCGACCCCGAGTGGCTGCTCGGCCAGCTCACGCAGCTCGCGGATGCGGGCGTGCGCCTGGCGATGATCGCGCCCGCGCTCGTCGACGGGAGGCCGCTCTCGCACCCCGACCACGACCGCCTCTGGTCGGCGTTCGTCGACCACGGCGTCACGCCGTGCTTCCACGTCGCCGACCAGCCCCACGTGTTCGACGACGCCTGGTACACCGACCCCGACGAGGCGTTCGTGCCCGCGATCGAGTCGGTGTTCCTGTGGACGCCGCCCGCGCTCGCCGTGACCGACCTCATCGCCAACGGCACGCTCGCCCGCCATCCCGACCTGCGCATCGGGATCGTGGA
>DASUUL010000044.1:0-2743 GCA_036374115.1 Acidimicrobiia bacterium
CGGGGTGTTGGTCGGAGTGTTCGTGGGCGTGTTGGTCGGGGTGTTGGTCGGGGTGTTGGTCGGGGTGTTGGTCGGGGTGTTCGTGGGCGTGTTGGTCGGGGTGTTCGTGGGGGTGTTCGTCGGCGTCGGCGTGGGCGCCTCGAGCGCGCTCGGCTGGATGCTGCGGTCCTGGTTCGCCGCGCCGCCGCCGTCGAGGTTCAGCGTGCGCATGTGCCACGGAGCGCCGCTCACCTCACCGGCGCCGTCCGGAGCCGTGCCCTCCAGCCAGTAGTTCGACGAGGCCAGATGGCCGCCCCACGCGAGCAGGACGGCGCTGCCGTCACTCGTGAACGTGACCTCGAGGCTCACGGTGCTGTTGCCGCTCGTGTCGCCCTCGTGCCCGAACGTCGTACCGAGGTCGCCGAAGGTGATGCTCGAGATCGTCCCGCCGAAGATGGTGAGGTTGCGTTCGACCCCCCCGTATGCCCCGGACACCACGAGGTTGTTCGCATCGGGCACGAGGAAACTGTCTGTGGGGAACACCTCGGTGTCGGTCGTCGTGAGAAAGAGGTCGCTCTCGCTTGCCGGGTCTCCGCACAGCGACGAGACGCCGCCGCCGCCCGCCGCACAGAGGTCGACGGACTCCGTCGCGTCGTACGTCGCAAGGAAGTCGTACGCCTCGTGCCCGCCGGCCGTGAAGTCGTAGTTGATGGTGATCGTGTGCTCGCCCGCCTCGAGGCCCTCGATCGCCAGCCGGAAGGGGACGACGTCGCCCTCCGCGTACGCCGAGTTGTTCCCGTTCAGGTTCCCGTTCTGCCACGCGCAGTCAGGCGTCGCCTGGTTCGCGCACTGGTCCAGGTTCACGCCCCCGGTCGGCGCCGCCGACGATGTGGAGCTCTTGATCCCGGTCACGCCCAGGATCGTCGCCACGAGCGCCGCCAGGAGAACGATCAGAAAGCCGTCACGCCGCATGCCCATCACCCCTCTCCCGCAGGAACCCGCCCACTATCCCCCATCCGGGGCACGAAGTCAAGCGCCGCGCGGCACGAGCGTTGCCTGCGCCCGGACGCGCGCGAGGGCCCGGATCCCGGGGATCCGGGCCCTCGGAGACCTGCGAGGGACGGCGCTCGCGCTACCCGGCGGCGGCCCAGTCGCCGGTCGAGGCGAGGTAGCGGATCGACTGCTGCCCGCCCCTCCAGCCGTAGGCGGCGAGATCGGCACGGCACACGGCGTCACCCCCGCGCTCCGCCCACCGCGACGAGCCGTCCAGGGTGAACGTGGCATCCGGGTGGTTCAGCAGCCCGAACACCTTCTCCGGGCCGAGCAGGCTCGTGTCGACCGTCCCGTCGCCGTTCACGTCCTGGTAGCAGGAGAGCACGATCATGGGGTACTCCCAGCCGGCGAGCCGCTCGACCGTGGTGTCGAACGTCAGGCTGGCGCCGTAGGACGCGGCATACGTCGTGGCGACCCTCGCCCCGCTGACGGAGGCGATCGCGATCGACGACGTCTCGGCCCCGCCACCGTTGCCGTTGCCCCTGCCGTTCCCGCCCTTCTCGGCGAGCGCGGGCGTGGCGGCGAGGATCAGACCGGCGAGGAGAAGCAGCGCGAGCGCATTGCCTCTGACCATGGGGGACTCCTTCCTTCTCTGGCGACTAGGCGCGGTATCGCCCGCTTCGTCACAAAGCGCGATCCCTCGAAGGGTGCGGACTTCGTGGCGAACGGCACGAGCTGATCGAGTGCGCCGTCGAGCGCGCCCTAAGATCAGCGCAGGCGATGCGGCAGCCCCGGGACCCACACATCGCGATCGTCGGCGCGGGGCCGTGCGGGCTCGCGTGCGGTCACGAGCTGCGCCGGCTCGGCCACGACGACTGGGTGCTGTACGAGCGGGGCGACCGGGCAGGCGGCCACGCGGGGTCGCACGTCGATCCCGCGGGCTTCACGTGGGACGAGGGCGGGCACGTCGTCTTCAGCCACTTCGGGGAGTTCGACCGCCTGCTCGAGGAGGCGCTCGGCGACGACGTGTACGAGCACGAGCGCTCGTCGTACGTGCGGGTGGACGGGCGCTGGGTCCCGTACCCGTTCCAGAACAACCTCCGCTACCTGAGCCCCGAGCACGCGTACGAGTGCCTCGTGGGCCTGCTCGACGCCCCCGGGGCCGACGGCACGGGCGACTTCGCCACCTGGATGGTCGAGACGTTCGGCGAGGGGATCACCGCGCGCTTCATGCGCCCGTACAACACGAAGGTGTGGGCGGTCGAGCCGGAGCACATGTCGGCGACCTGGATCGCGGAGCGCGTGAGCGTCGTGGACGCCCGCCGGGCGCTCCGCAGCGTCCTGCTCGGCCTCGACGACGTCGGCTGGGGCCCGAACAACACCTTCCGCTTCCCGCGCTCGGGGGGGACCGGCGAGATCTACCGTCGCCTCGCGGACCGGCTGGGCGAGCACGTCCGATACGAGCGCGAGCTCGTCGGGCTGGACGCCGAGCACAAGAGGATCCGGTTCGCCGACGGCGGCGATGCGGGCTACGACGCGCTCGTCTCGACCATGCCGGTCGACCGCCTGGTCGCGGCGATCGACGCGTGTCCGAGCGAGGTGCGCGAAGCTGCCGCCTCGCTCGAGCACAACAGCGTCTGGATCGTGGGGGTCGGGGTCGAGCGTCCGCTCGAGGACGACCGCTCGTGGCTCTACTTCGCCGACCCCGAGGTGCCGTTCTACCGTGTGACCAACTTCGCGAAGTACGCCGCGGCGAACGTTCCCGATTCCG
>DASUUL010000045.1:0-6206 GCA_036374115.1 Acidimicrobiia bacterium
ATCACATCCTCGACCGGCCGCGCGACCGGCCCGTGCGGACGGGCATCGGCGTCGCGGTGTTGACATTCTTCGTACTGCTCTTCCTCGCCGGCGGCAACGACGTGCTCGCGGCGCGGTTCGGCATCTCGGTGAACCAGATCACGTGGGCGCTGCGCATCGCGGTGTTGACGCTCCCGTTCCTCGCCTTCCTGCTGACGTATCGGCTGTGTCGCGAGCTTCAGGCGCGCGAACGCGCCGAACCACCCGCGGTCGCGGTGCTGGAACGCGGCCGCGAAGGCGGTTTCACCGAGGTCGAGCCCACGACCACTCGTTAGGGTTCGCCCGGTGGCATCCACTATCCAGGCGACCCGGCCCGATCCGACGCTCGTGCGCTACCGCGTCACCATCCTGCGCCCATCGAGCTGAGCTCCGAGCCGTTTTGGCGTCGCTCGGCCGGAATAATCCCGGCGCAGCGACGCCAGAACGGGTGGGTTTTCACCGGTCGCGGCGGCTCTCGGCGACGTAGCCGAGCACGCCGAGGACGAAGATCGCGCCCCCGATGACGAAGATCCAGACGCCGAAGACGAATCCGGTGGCAAACGCGGTCGCGCCCAGCCCGAACACGAACGGCCAGATGGACGCGGCCGGGAACGCGGTCGTCTCGCCGGCGCCGTCGGCGAGGGCGGCGTCGGGACGGTCCTCGGGGCGGGCCGGGATTCGACGCGACCACCGCAGGAGGTACGCGCCGACGAGCAGGCCGAGCAGCGCGCATCCGGCGAGCATCGTGGTGCCGGCGTCTTCGTAGCTGGTGAACCAGTACAGCGTTCCGATGCCGGCGAAGAACGCGGTGACGCCAAGGAAGACGAACGCCTCGACCCTCACGGAGCATCCTCTGCCGGCTGGCGCTGGCCGTTGCCGCGCTGGCCGTTCCCGGTCTCCGACGCGTGCCCGAACGCGAGCGCGTCGGGGTGCCGGGCGTCCCACACCGGCCGCTCGGAGCGGATCGGCGGCAGCGAGTCGAAGTTGTGCTCGGGTGGTGGCGACGATGTCGCCCACTCGAGCGTCTGGCCGCCCCACGGGTCGTCGCCGGCCGGCTTTCCCTTCCGCAACGACACGAACACGTCGATCGCGAAGACGAGCACCGCCACCCCGATGATGTACGAGCCGATCGTCGAGATCACGTTGAGCGTCGTGAAACCGGCGTCGGACTCGTAGTCGGCGACCCGGCGCGGCATGCCCCGGAGCCCGAGCTCGTGCTGCACGAGGAACGTCATGTTGACGCCGATGAAGAGCAGCACGAAGTGCACCTTGCCGAGGCGCTCGTCCAAGAGCTTGCCGGTGAACTTCGGGAACCAGTAGTAGATCGCGCCGAAGCCCGCGAACCCGGCGGTGCCGAACACCACGTAGTGCATGTGGGCAACGACGAAATAGGTGTCGGTGACGTTGAAATCGAGTGGCGCCATCGCCTGCAGCACGCCGGTGAGTCCGCCGAGCAGGAAGACGACGATCGCCCCGACGGTGAAGAGCATCGGCGTGCTGAAGGTGATCTGGCCCTTCCACATGGTGCCGATCCAGTTGAAGAACTTCACCCCTGTGGGCACCGCGATCAGCAACGACAGCGCGCTGAAGAACGGGAGCAGCACGACGCCCGTGGCGAACATGTGGTGTGCCCACACGCCGAACGACAGCCCCCCGATGGCGAGCGTGGCGAGGATCAGGCCCCGGTAGGCGAACACCGGGCGCCGCGAGAACACCGGGATGATCTCGGTGATCACGCCGAAGAACGGCAGGGCGATGATGTACACCTCGGGATGACCGAAGAACCAGAACAGGTGCTGCCACAGGACGGGAGTGCCGTCCTCGCTCACGTCGAAGATGTGCGCATCGAGGCGGCGATCGGCGAAGAGCATCGCCAGGGCGGCGGTGAGCACGGGGAACGCCAGCAGCACGAGCACGCTGGTGACGAGCATGTTCCAGGTGAAGATCGGCATCCGGAACATCGTCATGCCGGGGGCGCGCAGCATCACGATGGTGGTGACGAGGTTCACAGCGGTGAGTACCCCCGCGGTGCTCGTCACGATCACGCCGATGATCCACAGGTCGGGCCCGACGCCGGGTGAATAGGTGGCACCCGAGAGCGGGGCGTAGGAGAACCAGCCGAAGCTCGCCGCTCCGCCTGCGGTGAGGAAGCCGCCGATCATCACGGTGCCGCCGAAGAGGTACATCCAGTAACCGAGGGCGTTGAGCCGCGGGAACGCCATGTCGGGCGCGCCGATCTGCAACGGCACGATGTAATTGGCGAGCCCGAAACCGAAGGGCACGGCGAACAGGTAGATCATGATGCTGCCGTGCATCGTGAAGAACTGGTTGTAGGTCTCCGGATCGAGGAAGTTCTGCTGCGGGTCGGCGAGCTCGGTGCGGAGCGCGAGCGCGAGCAGCCCACCGATCGCGAAGAAGACCAGTGACGTGACGATGTAGCTCAGCCCGATCAGCTTGTGGTCGGTGGTGGTGAGCCAGCGCAGGAGCCCGCTGCTCGGCGGCGGAGCGGCCGCCGATGACGCGGCCGGACGCTCGGTGGTGACGGTCACGATCGCGCCCCGTCAGCAGCCGCGTCCGCTCGCTGGTCGTCGACCCATGCACGGAAGTCGGCCATGGTCACCGCCTCGACCTCGAACGTCATCTTGGCGTGGTCGAGGCCGCAGAACTCGGCGCAACGACCGGTGTAGCGGCCGACGTCGACGACGTCGACGTCGATCTTGTTGTCGACCCCCGGGATCACGTCCCGCTTGTAGAGAAAGTCGGGGACGTAGAACGAATGGATCACGTCGCGCGACTCGAGCACGAGGCGGACCGTCCGATCCACGGGCAGCACCATCACGGGCGGCTCGTCGGGGAAGCCCGTCACCGTGATGTCTTCGTCGACGTAGCGGAACTGCCACTGCCACTGGAAGCCGTCGACTTCGATCACGAGGTCCGGATCGGACGACACCGCGTCGACGTCGCGCTGCGTCTGGTACGCGAACCCGAACAGCACCGCCACGATGACGATCGGCAGCGCCGTGTAGACGACCTCGAGCGGGATGATGTACTGACGCTGCGTGGGAATCTCGTCGCTGCGGCGGCGATAGCGGATCGCGGCCCAGAAGATCAGGCCCCACACGAGCCCGCCGACGACCAGCGCGGCGATGAGCGCACCCGACCAGAGGTCGAAGATCTCCCGTCCTTGCTCGCTGCTGCCGCGGTTGGTGGTGCCGTCGACGAGGCCGCAGCCCGCCAGCGCGGTCGCGGCGCCGAGGAGCAGGACGGTCGACCGGAGCCTCCGCACGAGAGCGGAGGCTACCCGCCGTGGCTCCGCCGGCATGGCTGGGCCCGGGGACGGGTTCCGCAACGCCGCGGGCCCGTTCGCGATGATGCCTCGTGCTCCGCGTCGAGTGGCTGCTCGCCCAGTCGAGCTCCGAGGGCTTCTCGCTCCCGATCCTCGCTGCCGCCGCCGCGGCCGGCGTCGTGTGGCTCGCCCTGGCGGCGGCGATCGCGTTGGCGCGCCGGGTGCCCGACGTCGACGCCGGCCCCGCCACCCAGGACCTGCCGCCGGAGTCGCCCGCGCTGGCGAGCATGCTCTGCGACGACTTCGAGCTCGGTACCGAAGAAGTGCCGGCGACGGTCGTCGACCTCGCCGCTCGTGGCGTCCTCGAGCTCGAGGAGGTCCAACCGGGCCGTACGATCTGCCGGGTCCGGCGCCCCGATCCCGACGGGTTGACGCCCTACGAGCAGCGGGTCCTGGAATCGATCGCGGCCAAGGCGATCGACGGCGTCGTTCCCGCCCAGGCGCTCACCACCGGGCCCGAGGCGGCGTCGCGCGGCTGGCACCGCGCGTACGACAAGGAGGTCATCGCCGAGGCGCAGGCGCGGGGGCTCACCTACGACCGGTGGCCCGCCGGGCTGGTCGGGCTGGTCGGCCTGGGCGCGTTCGTCGTTTTCGGCCTGATCGTGCTGGCGGGCTACGTCGGCGGCGAGACCACTCGCGACGAGATCGCGCCCGCCGTCGCTGCCGGTGGGGTCGCCGGGGTCAGCGTCGCCGCGCTCGTCGGCGTGTCCGCGGCCTGGCAGCGCTCGCTCGCCCAGCTGCCGACCGCGGACGGGACGCGCGCGGCAGCGCGGTGCCTCGGCTTCCAACGGCATCTCCACGAGAACGAGCACTTCGACCACGCCCCGGCGGCGTCCGTCGTCATCTGGGGCCGGCATCTCGCCTACGCCACCGCCCTCGGCGCCGCGGCCGCGTGCGTGGCCGCGCTGCCCATGGGCGCCGAGGACGACCGCCATGCCTGGAGCCGCCACGGCGGGCGGTGGCGGAAGGTGCGGGTGCGCTACCCGCGCGGCCTGCCGCCCGGCTGGGGGAAGCACCCTGCGTTCGCGCTGTTCCTGGCGGTGGTGTGGGGCGGTCTGGCCGCCGCCGCCGTGTACGGGCTGGTGCGGGTGGCCGACGCCGAGCTCACGGCCGACCCGACGTTCTCGCGAGAGCAGCTCGACTGGATCGGGCGGAGCGCGCTGATCGCCTGTATCCCCTTCCTCGTGGCGATCGGGTGGTCGCTCTGGGTGCTGGCCCGGGCCCTTCCCGACCTCTGGCAGCGCAGGGAGATCACCGGCGACGTCGTGAGGGCCCGCCGGCGGCGTCAGATCTTCGCCTCCGACGGCGACGACCCGAAGTACTGGAACTACCTGGCCATCGACGACGGCTCCAGCACGCGAATCCGTGCCTTCCGCGTGCGCGAGGACCTCTACCGCGCGGCCCCGCAGGGCGCGACGGTCACGGTGGTCGTCACCCCGGGGCTGGGCCACCTGCGCGAGGTCCGGCGCGAGCGCGCGCCGGCGGGCTGAACGGTGATCGGCGGCGTGCCGGTCAGATGATCTTGAGCTCGGGGCGGTAGATCTTCGTGGGGGTGAGCTCGACGTCGATGCGCTCGGCGATCTGGAAGAACGCCTGCGACGCCTCGTCGTCGGGGTTGCTGACGACGATCGGGTTGCCTTCGTCGGCGCCGACGCGCAGCTCGGGCACGAGCGGCACCTGGCCGAGGAGCGGCACGTCGAGCTGGTCGGCGAGGATCCGGCCACCGTCGCTGCCGAAGAGCTCGTAGGCCTTGCCGTCGTCACCGCGGAACCACGACATGTTCTCGATGACGCCGAGCAGCTCGAGGTTCACCCGCTGGGCCATGTAGGCGGCGCGCTGGGCGACGCGCTGCGCAGCCGGTTGGGGCGTCGTGACGATCACGACCTCGGCCCGGGGAAGGAACTGGGCCATCGACAGGGCGATGTCGCCGGTGCCGGGGGGCATGTCGACGACGAGGAAGTCGGGCTCGTCCCAGTGCACGTCGGTGAGGAACTGCTCCAGTGCCTTGTGCAACATGGGCCCGCGCCACACGACCGGCTGGTCCTCACGGGCGAAGAAGCCCATCGAGATCAGGTGCACGCCGTTGGCCTCGGGCGGGAGGATGACGTCGTCGATCACGACCGGTGGATGGTCGATGCCGAGCATGCGCGGCATGGAGAAGCCCCAGACGTCGGCGTCGACGGCCGCGACCTTGTGACCCCGCTGCGAGAGCGCGACCGAGAGGTTGGCGCTCACCGACGACTTGCCCACCCCGCCCTTGCCCGAGGCGATGGCCAGCACGCGGGTGCGGGCGTCGGTGAACGGATTGACACGGGCGGGCTGGTCACCGTGGGCGTGCCCGTCGTGCTGGTGGCCGTGGCCGTGCCCGTGCTGCTGGGCCCGGAGCTGCTCGGCGACGGCCCGGCGCTGCTCCTCGCTCATCACGGTGAGCTCCACGTCGACCGACTGCACGCCCTCGAGCGGGCTGACCGCCTCGGTGACCCGGCGGGTGATCTCGGTCTTCAGCGGGCACCCCGGCACGGTGAGGGCGACGGTCACGGTGACGGCGTCGCCGGCGATGGCGACGTTCTTGACCATGTCGAGATCGACGATCGAGCGGTGCAGCTCGGGATCCTCGACCGGCCGGAGAGCCTCGAGGACGGCGGACTCGGTGGGCAATGGGCCTCCTCGGCGCCCGGCGAGGGGCCGGGCATTTCCACTACGGACATAGGTAGAATACCCACGTGAGCGACGGTGACTCCCAGCTCGACTCCGCCCAGCTCGACTCGGGGGGTCCCGCGACGCCCGCGACGCCGCCCACGGGCGAGAGCGACGGCCTGAGCGCCGACGAGTTCTCGGCCGC
>DASUUL010000046.1:0-8763 GCA_036374115.1 Acidimicrobiia bacterium
GCCTGGCGGCCGTCTCCGTGGGCGCCGACGTTGACGACATCCGCGCCGAGTGGTCCGACCGCTACGGCCCGCCGCCCCCGCCGGCGGAGGCGCTCCTCGAGGTGGCGCGCCTCCGGGTCGAGTGCGTCCGCCTCGGTATCCGGAGCGTGTCGGTCCAGCGGGGCACGGCCCGGCTCTCCGGCCTGCGCCTGCCCGAGTCGAAGAAGCTGCGGCTGCGCCGTCTGGTCCCCGGCGCCCTCGCCAAGGACGGCGACGAGGTGGTGGTGCCGGTCCGCGGCAACGGCGTCTCCGTACCGGGCGTGCTCGTCGAGCTCCTCGGGGAGCTGATGCCCGCCGCCGACGGAACCCCGGTAGGCTCGCCGGCACCGTGAAGAAGCTCCTCGTCTCTCTCGTCGCGCTCGTAACCGTGCTGGCCGCGGCCGGCTGTGACAGTGCGAGCGGCCCCGCCCTGACCGTCAACGGCACCGACGTGTCGCGGTCGTCGGTCGAGCGCGAGTTCGAGGCCCTCGCCGACAACGAGGTGCTCGCCGAGCAGGCCCAGGTCGCCGGCGCCGGCGACGAGACGCTGAACGCGGACGTCGCCGCGTTCTGGCTCACGTTGCTGGTGCAGCAAGAGGTCATCGACGACGAGGTGCGCGAGAACGACATCGAGGTCACCGACGCCGACCGCCAGGAGGCGCAGACGGCGATCGACAACGAGATCGGCCGGGAGGCCTACGACGCGTTCCCGGATTGGTTCCAGGACCGGATCGCGGGTCGCTACGCCCGCCGGGTGGCGTTCCTGCGTGCCACCGGCGGCGCCGAAGCGGGCCCGACGGACGAGCAGGTACGGGCGGAGTTCGACCGCGCCCTCACCGAGATCAAGGCCCAGTGCCCATCGGGCAAGTTCGCCGCCCACATCCTCGTCGCCACCGTGGAGGAGGCGAACGCGATCGTCGCCGAGCTCGCCGCCGGCGCCGACTTCGCCGAGCTCGCCCGTACCCGTTCGATCGACACCACGTCGGCGCAGGCGGGCGGCGAGCTGCTGCAGTGCTTCGACGTGAGCCAGTACGTGCCCGAGTTCGCGACCGCGGCCGACGCGCTCGCGCTCGGCGCGATCTCGGCGCCGGTGCAGAGCGAGTTCGGCTTCCACGTCATCCGCATGAGCGACACCATCCCGTTCGAGGCGGTCGAGGAGCAGGTACGCCAGTCGCTCGAGCCCTCGGGCACCACGAGTCCCGAGCTCGAGACCCTCGTCGCCGACGCCACGGTACGGGTCGACCCCCGTTACGGCACGTGGGAAGTGGTCGAGGGCCAGGGCCTCGTGGTGCCGCCCGAGACGTCCGAACCGGCGAGCACGACCGCGCCGGCGCCGGCGCCGGCTCCCTAGCCCACGCCGTCGTGGCCGGACGGGTCGTCGTCGTCGGCCTCGGGCCGGCCGGCGCCGACCTGCTGCTCCCGGCCGCCCGCGCCGCGCTGGCCCGAGCCGAGGTGCGGTTCGTACGCACCACCCGCCACCCCGCGGTCGACGACCTCGCCCGGGAGGGGGTCGAGCTCCGGGGCCTCGACGACGCCTACGACGCCGCTGCCCACCTCGACGAGGCCTACGACACGATCGTCGCCCGCGTGCTCGCGGCCGCCGAGGCGCACGGCGCGGTGGCCTACGCGGTGCCCGGGAACCCGGTCGTCGCCGAGCGCACCGTCGCCCGGCTGCGCGAGGCCGCGCGCGCGGGAGCCGTCACGCTGGAGATCGTGCCCGGCCTCTCGTTCGCCGAGCTCGCGTGGAGCCGTGTCGGCGCCGACCCGATGTCCGGTACCCGGGTCGTCGATGGGCGCGAGCTCGTCGACGTCGACGGCCCGACGCTGATCGCGCAGTGCGACTCGAAGCTCGTGCTGTCGGACGTGAAGCTCGCGCTGCTCGAGCGGCTGGCGCCTGGGACGCCCGTGACCGTGCTCCGCCACCTCGGCCTCCCCGACGAGGAGGTGCGCACGGTGCCCCTCGCGGAGCTCGACCACGCCGTCGAGCCCGACCACCTCACCAGCCTGTTCGTCGACGCCCCCACCGGCGCGGCTCCGCACGAGCTGGCCCGGCTCCTCGCCCTGGCCGAGCGGCTGCGCCGTCCCGGGGGGTGCCCGTGGGACGCCGAGCAGACGCACCACTCCCTCACGCGCTACCTCTTGGAGGAGGCGTACGAGGTGGTGGACGCGGTCGAGGCCCTCCCTGCCGATGCCCCCGCCCGCGCCGAGGGTGCTGCGCCGGCGTACGCCGGGCTCGAGGACGAGCTCGGCGACCTCCTCTACCAGGTGATCTTCCACGCGGTACTGGCCGAGGAAGCCGGCGCGTTCACGATGGCCGACGTCGCCCGCGGGATCCACGACAAGCTCGTGCGCCGTCATCCGCACGTGTTCGGCGATGTCGCCGCCGAGACGAGCTCCGACGTGATGCGCAACTGGGAGCAGATCAAGAAGGACGAGAAGGGCGCCAGCTCGATCGTCGCCGGGATCACGCCCGGCCTCCCGTCACTGCTCTACACGCACAAACTGCTCCGCAAGGCCGCGTCCGTCGGCCTCGACCCGGGGTCGCGCACCGAGGCCCTCGATCGCCTCGCCCGCGCGCTCGCCGATCTCCGGCGCGCCGAGGGCACCGGCGCCGACCTCGGTGCCGTGGAGGCCGGGCTCGCCGAGGTCCTGGCGGCGGCGGTCGTGCTGGCGCGTTCCGCCGGGATCGACGCCGAGTCGGTGCTACGGGGTTGGGCGGCGCGCTTTCGTGACCGCTTCCTCGCCCTCGAGCGCCTCGCCACCGCCCGCGACCTCGACCTCGCCACGCTCGATCCCGCCGCCGTCCAGGCCCTCTGGTCCGAGACCACCTGACCCTCGATGCGTTCATTGTGCGCACTATTTGCGCATCACGAACGCATCAGGGGGTATCGGTGAACGCGGCGAGGGCCCATTCGCGGAGGGCGAGGGCCGTGAGGACGTGCCAGGCGGCGTGACCCTGCAGGAGGCTGTCGGGGCGGCACAGGGGATCACCGGTGCGGCTGAGGAGGTTGATCGCGGTGGCGGCGCCGAGCAGCACCGCCCCGATCACCAGCCGGCGGCGCGCCCGGCGGCGGGGGCGCCGGACGAGCGCGACCACCTCGGTCGCGGCCACGAACGCGAGCGTGCCCCCGATGCCGAGGTCGTGGAGCCGGTGGGAGATGCCGCCGCCCGGGCCGTGGAAGCCGACGCTGCCGACGCCTTCGACCGTCAACAACGCGCCGAACGCCCCGAGGCCGATGCTCGGCCACGTGTCCGACCGCTGCCGCCATGCCCGCACCATCAGCTCGGCGCCGACGGCCACGTAGGCGAGACTCGACAGCGCGTTCACGGGTTGGGCGAGGAAGCCGTCGCCGAGTCGCTCGCAGTCGCCCGCCGCCGGGTGCACCGACACGCTCACGAGACCGACTCCACCGTGGCGATCAGCGCGGCCCGGTCGGCTCGCAGCTCCGCCAGCCGCGCCCGCCGGTTCACGACCACCACCCACGCCCGCCAGGCGCGCAGCAGGCTCGTCCAGAGCTCGAAGAGGAACACCGCCGCGAAGCCGAGCGCGGGTGCGGCCACGAACAGCAGCACCGACGGGCCCACGCCTTCGCGGCCGTCGAAGAGCCACTCCATGAGCGGGCTCAGCGGGAACGTCGCCAGCGACAACGCGTCCGCCACGACGTGCCCGCCCACGTCGAACACCCCCACGAGCACCCAAGTGGCCGGGAACACGACGAAGGCGACGAGCAGGCGCACGGTTCCCTTGGTCACCGGCACCCGCACCGCGCTGCCGGCGGCCATCACCACCAGCGCGGGTACGGCGTTGACCAGCACGCCCGCGATCGCGAGCGGCGCCAGGACGAGCGCTCCGACCACGAGGCGGACGAGGCGCCCGACCAGGTCGCGCGGGCGCGGTGGCGGCTCGATCTCCTCGTCGCTCACCTGCGAGAGATCCAGGGACAGCTGGTAGCGGGCGAGGGCGTCGGCGACCCGGGTGCGGGCCTCCGCCGAGGCCGCCCCGAGGCGGCTCGCCAGCGCCTCGCGGGGCGCGAGCGCGACGGTGGTCAACGGCCGGGCGGCGTCGGTGCGCAGCGCGACCTCGGCCGCCCGCGAGAGCGCCGCTTCCTCCCGGTAGCTGTCGAAGTCCGGTGACACCGCCCGCAGGTGCGCCTCGATCTCGCCGGTGAGGCGGCGCACGGCCTCGTGGTTCGACTCGTCGATGGGCGAGCCGGGCTCGACGAGCCGGGGCACCGCGTCGTCGAGGTCGAGGGCGGCGCCGGCGCGCACGAGCGCGCGCGAGCGCAGGGCGACCTTGTCCTCGAAGGTGATGCCGACAGGGAGGATCTCGAGCCCGGCGACGCCGGCGGCCCGCGCGGCCAGCGCGATCCGGGCGGTGCCGGTGCGGATGCGGGCGAGCCGGGGGACGTCGTGCGTCGTGCCCTCGGGGAACACCGCCACCACCCCGCCCCGGGCGAGCACCCGCACGGCGGCGCCGAACGCACCCTCGTTCCCGGTGCCTTCGTGATCTTCGGGTCGGTGCACGGGGATGAGCCCGGCGAGGCGCAGGAACGGGCGCGCCGGCAGCACGCGCCACAGGGTCGCCTTGGCGAGGAAGCGGGGCACGCGCCCGAGCGCCGCTGCCAGCAGCACCGGGTCGACGAACCCGTTGAAGTGGTTGGCAACCACGAGCACCGGCCGGCCCCGCCGGAGCCCACGCCCGCCGAAGTCGGCGACCTCCACGGTTCGGAACAGCCCCCGGGTCGCGAGCAGGGCGACGCCCCAGAGGACCCGGTCGATCACCCGGCGCACGGGCGCAGCCTACGAGGTGTGCTTCCCACGGGAGTCTCAATGGGCTAGTTTCGTCACCCCAGCCACACCCATAACAGGACAGCGCCGGAACAGGACCCGGAACAGGAGTGGCAGCCCACGGCCCGGGGGCGGAGGGGCCCTGCCGTTGGAGCGCCCGTGAGCAGCATCGCCGAGGTCGTCGCGAGGGAGATCCTCGACTCGCGCGGCCATCCCACCGTGGAGGTCGAAGTCGAGCTGATCTCGGGCGCGCGCGGCCGGGCGGCGGTGCCGAGCGGCGCCAGCACCGGCGTGCACGAGGCGCTCGAGCTGCGTGACGGCGGAGACCGCTTCGCGGGCAAGGGCGTGCGGAAGGCCGTCGAGCACGTCAACACCGAGATCGCCGAGACCGTGATGGGGCTCGAGGCGCTCGACCAGCGCGCCGTCGACGAAGACCTGATCACGCTCGACGGCACCGACGGGAAGTCCCGGCTCGGCGCCAACGCCGTCCTGGGCGTCTCGCTGGCGGTCGCCAAGGCCGCCGCGATCGAGAGCGAGCTACCCCTCTATCGCTACGTCGGGGGCGCGAACGCGCACGTTCTCCCGATGCCGCAGATGAACGTGCTGAACGGCGGTGCGCACGCCGACAGCAACGTCGACGTGCAGGAGTTCATGCTCGCCCCGGTGGGCGCAGCCAGCTTCTCGGAGGCGCTGCGCTGGGGCGCGGAGACCTACCACGCGCTCCGGGCCCTGCTACACGACCGCGGCCTCTCGACCGGGTTGGGTGACGAAGGCGGGTTCGCGCCCGATCTCCCGTCGAACGAGGACGCGGTGCGGTTGCTCCTGAGCGCGATCGAGACCGCCGGGTACCAGCCCGGCGAGGAGATCGCGCTCGCGCTCGACGTCGCCGCGAGCGAGCTCTTCGAAGACGGTCGTTACACACTCGCCGGTGAGGGCGCGTCGTTCACGCCGGCGGAATGGGCCGACTGGCTCACGAGCCTGTGCGACCACTACCCGATCGTGTCGGTCGAGGACGGCATGGCCGAGGACGACTGGGACGGGTGGCTGGCGCTCACCCGGTCGATCGGCGACCGCGTGCAGCTCGTGGGCGACGATCTCTTCGTCACCAACGTCGAACGCCTCCGCGAGGGAATCGAACGCGGGGTCGCCAATTCGATCCTCGTGAAGGTCAACCAGATCGGCACCCTGAGCGAGACCCTCGACACGATGGGGCTGGCGGCCCGGCACGCGTACACGTCGGTGATCTCGCACCGCAGCGGCGAAACCGAGGACACCACCATCGCCGATCTCGCGGTGGCCACGAACTGCGGCCAGATCAAGACGGGCGCGCCCGCTCGCAGCGACCGGGTCGCGAAGTACAACCAGCTGCTGCGCATCGAGGAGGATCTCGGCCCGGCGGCGGCCTACACCGGCCGTGCCGCGCTCGCGCGGGGCGGCGGCGATGGCTGAGCGCCGGCGCCGAACCACACGCGGCTCCGGGGCTCGGCGAGCCGCGGCGCGCGCCACCGCCACCGGCACCCGGCGAGCGCCGTCGCGCAGCGCGAGCGCGCGGCGCAGCCCCGGCCGCACCTCGAGCACCCGGCGTGCACCGGGTCGCACGCCCGGCCGCGGTCGGCGCCGGCCGGTGAGCCCCGAGGTCCGGCACCGCCGGGCGTTGGTACGGCTCCTCATCGTGATGCTCGTGTTCGTGGCGTTCCTCTTCGTGTTCGTGTTCCCGATCCGCACCCTGCTCGCCCAGCGCAACGACATCGGCGCGGTGAACGAGCGCCTCGAGCTCCTCCGGGAGCAGAACGCCAAGCTCGAGGCGGAAGCCGAGCGTCTCCAGAGCGACGCCGAGGTCGAGCGCATCGCCCGCGAGCGTTACAACCTCGTGCGTCCGGGGGAGACGCCCTGGGCGGTGGTCGAGACGCCGCCGCCGACCACGCCGCCGACCACCACGCCGACCACCACGCCGACCACCACGCCCTAGTGGCGGGCGGGGCGCCCGCAGGGTGTCCGTAGACTCGCGACGTGCCTGCTGGTCCCGCTCCCGGAGACGTCGCCGCGCTCACCGAGCTCCTCGGCCGAGCGCCGCGGGCCGCCTTCGACGTCGTCGTGCGCGACGAGCACGGCTCGCCGGTGGTGATCCGCAACGCTCCCCTGCTCGACGACGGCACTCCGATGCCGACGCGCTACTGGCTCGTCGATCCCGATCTCTCGGTGGCCGTCTCGCGCCTCGAAGCCGCCGGTGGCGTGCGCGAGGCCGAGCGTGACGTCGACGCTGCCGCCCTCCGGGCCGCCCACCGCGCGTACGCCGCCGAGCGCGACGCCGCCCTCCCCGCGGACCACGACGGGCCCCGGCCCCACGGCGGGGTCGGCGGGACCCGGACGGGCGTCAAGTGCCTCCACGCTCACTACGCCTACTTCCTCGCCGGCGGCGACGACCCGGTGGGGCGGTGGGTCGGGCGCCGGCTCGCCGGGGCGACGGCGCCGTGAGCCCGCGACTCGCCGGCGTCGACATCGGCACGAACTCCACCCGACTCCTCGTCGCCGACGTCGGCGGGAACGACCCTGGCGCCGCGCTCGTGCCCGTCGACCGGCGCATGCGGATCACCCGGCTGGGCCAGGGCGTCGACGCCGCTCGGCAGCTGCATCCCGACGCGATCGACCGCACCGTCGGCGTGCTCGAGGAGTACCGGCGCGTGATCGACGACCTGGGCGCCGGTGCCGTCCGCGCGACCGCCACCAGCGCGGCGCGAGACGCGACCAATCGCGACGAGTTCTTCGCCGCCGCGACCGAGGCGCTCGGCGTGACCCCCGAGCTCCTCGGCGGCGCCGAGGAGGCCCGGCTCTCGTTCGTCGGCGCCACCACCGGCCTCACCGCGCCGGGGCCCTACCTGGTCGTCGACATCGGCGGCGGCTCCACCGAGTTCGTCGTGGGGAGCACCGGACCCGAGGGCCCGGTGCTCGAAGGGATGGTGTCGGTCGACGTCGGCTGCGTCCGCCTGAGCGAGCAGCTCCTCCATTCGGACCCGCCGGCGCCGGAGGAGCTCTCCGAGGCGGTGGCGATCGTGCGCGACCACCTCGCCGACGTCGACCGTGAGCTCCCCGACGCGCGCGAGGCCGCCACGCTCGTCGGCCTGGCCGGCACCGTCACGACGATCGCAGCCGTCGAGCTGGGGCTGCCCGAGTACGACGCCGAGAAGCTGCACCATTTCCGCCTCACGAAGGCTGCCGCCGAGGACGTCTTCCGCACCCTCGCCACCGAGCCGGCGGCGCAGCGGCGCCACAACCCCGGTCTCGAGGCCGGTCGGGTCGACGTGATCGTCGGGGGCGCCGTCGTGCTCGTCACGATCCTGCGCGGGTTCGGCTTCGACGAGGTGCTCGTGTCGGAGGCCGACATCCTCGACGGCCTCGTCCGCAGCCTCGCCACCTGACCCGCGCCCCGAGCCCGCGACGCGCGCCCCGGCCGCCCGCGCGCGCCCCTCGACGTGTCCGATTCGTGCCCTTTGGCGATGGTGGACCCCCCATTCGGCGAAAACCGAATGGGGGGAAATCCCCTGTTTCGCGGAGCGGGTGTGCTGAGAATAGGCAGCATGGACCTGAAGGATCTCACCACCGCGCTGAGTCGCATGACGGTCGCCGACATCCATTGCGTCGGTGCCGCACTCGACGCCCACGGTGCCTCGGCCGCCGGTGAGGTCGACGCCTGGCGTGTCACGCTCACGATCGACCGGGCCCTGCGCCGGGGCCACCGCACGCGCGTCGCCGCTCACGCCGCTTCGGACGCCAGCCACGCGGTGCTGCGCGCGGCCGAGGGCCAGGGCATCGCGCTGCCCGACGCCGAGGTCACCCACGTCGCCCGCGCCGCCGCCGAGCTTGCCCGAGGCCTCGTCGCCGGCGACGCCGCCGCCGACGAGGTGCGGCTGCTGCTCGACAGCTGGGCTCCACTGGTCGGCGCCTCGGTCTGACCGACGT
>DASUUL010000047.1:0-7281 GCA_036374115.1 Acidimicrobiia bacterium
GGAGTTGAGGATGACCATCTTGGCGGCGCGCCGCGTCTTCCCGCCCGACTTGATGGTGCCGGCGGACGCGTCGGCGCCGCGCATGAAGCTCACCGGACCGCTGGCGGTACCGCCGCCTTGCAAGGGCTCGACCGACGAGCGGATGCCCGACAGGTTGATGCCGGATCCGGAGCCGCCCTTGAAGATGATCCCCTCTTCCCGGTACCAGTTGAGGATCGCGTCCATCGTGTCGTCGACCGCGAGGATGAAGCACGCCGACGCTTGCTGCGGCACGCCCTTGACACCGATGTTGAACCAGACGGGCGAGATGAACGCGGCCCGCTGGTGGAGCAGCACGTACCTGAGCTCGTCGCGGAACGCGTCGGCCTCCTCGTCGTCGACGAAGTAGCCGTCGCGCTCGCCCCACCGGGTGATCGTGTTCACGACCCGGTCGATGACCTGCTTCAGCGACCACTCGCGCTCGGGCGTGCCGAGAGTGCCGCGGAAGTACTTCTGGGCCACGATGTTGGTGGCGTTCTGCGACCACGTGACGGGGAACTCGACGTCGGGCTGGAAGAACGCGTCGGTACCGTCCTTGTAGTTGGGGATGCGGGCCTCGCGGCGCTCCCAATCGACGGTGTCGTAGGGATCGGCGCCCGGCTCGGTGAAGTGCCGCCGGATGCCGATGCCGATCTCGTCCTTCGCCATGACCATGGGGTTCCCCTCCGGGCCGATCTCGGTGCGCGCCCGTCCCCGGCGCACTCGCCAGACGCTCTCGTGCCGCTCGACGCCGCCAGGCCCCCGACCCCAACCAGGCACAAGATGTTGGGGTCCCCTAGCAGGGCAGCGCGAGATGCTGGGCAATTACATCACTGGAATTTCCGGCTGTCAACGCTCCGGCAGGCTCGGCGTCGCCCCGTTGTCGCTGGTCAGAGGCCGTTCGCGAAGGTTCCCGCTGGTGAATCCGCTCACAAGGCCGGGGCCCCGGCCCTGGTCTCAACGCGGCTTCGGCGCCGTTGTCTTCTGGAGCTCGCCGACCTCGCGCTCGAAGTCGTCGAGGTTCTCGAAGCCCTTGTAGACCGACGCGAACCGCAGGTAGGCAACGTCGTCGAGCAGCCGGAGCCGCTCCAGGACGGCGACTCCCAGACGCTCGCTCGCCACCTCCGGCCCCTCCCCGCGGACCTCCTCCTCGATCTCGGCGGCGATGACGTCGACGGTGCCGGCTTCGATCGGCCGGTTCGTGACCGCCCGGCCGATCCCGGCGGCGAGCTTCTCGCGGTCGAAGGGCTCGCGGGTGCCCGACCGCTTGACGACGAGGAGCGGAAGCTCCTCGAGGCGTTCGTAGGTGGTGAACCGCCGGCCGCACACCAGGCACTCGCGCCGGCGCCGGATCGTGGCGCCCTCGTCGGCGGGGCGGGAATCCACGACCTTGTCGTCGTTCCCCCGGCAGTAGGGGCATCGCACGCCGCCACGGTACCCGGGTGCCACGAGGAGATGCTCCCGGGGGCGGGCCGATCAGCCGGGCCAGACGATCGTCTCGCCGGGCACGAGCGCGGCGCTCCCCCGGGCTTCGACCAGGGCGTCGACGATCGGACGGGGGTCCTCCCCCGGCGCCAGCCGCTCGGCGATGGACCACAGGGAGTCGCCGGGCTCGACGACGTGGCGAACGAGACCCGATTCCGAGGCGGAGGAGACGGCTGGGCGGCGCTCGGGGACTGCGAGGGGTGAGTCCCCGAGCGCGCCACCCGCCTGCGCCACCACAAGCACCAGCGCCACGCCTGCCACGGCGGCGGCCACCCGCCGGCGCCGGTAGGTCGCGGTCGAGACCGGCCGGCGGGAGCGGGTCGTGGGGTCCGCTCCGAGCCGCAAGCCCGGTGTCCTGGTGGTCATGGCGACGGCCATCTCCGTCATCCTCCGTCCATCGCTGCTTTCGAGAGCCCCGGCTGCGTCCGCACCGGTAGCGAACCACGGGGGTGTGACAACTACCTCCGGCGTCTACCTCCGGCGTCTACCTCCGGCGTCCCCTCCGGCGAACGCCTGTTCGGATGACACCACGAACAGGCGTTCCCCGTCAAGGCCTTTTTCGAACAGATGTTTGCCCCGAACGCGTGATCGTGTTACGGTGCCTCTGAAGGTCTCAGGCGGCCGCCGGGCGACAGCGGAGCCGACGGCGGAGACCCCGAGCCCCACGGAGGAGCACGCGATGACCGACCTCACCGACCGGCAGCGCCAGGTCCTGGAGTTCATCGACGCCGAGCTGCGCCGGCGCGGGTACCCGCCGAGCGTGCGCGAGATCGGCGAGGCCGTGGGCCTGTCGTCGAGCTCGACCGTCCACGCGCACCTCGCCGCCCTGCAGGACAAGGGCTACCTCACCCGTGACCCGACCAAGCCCCGGGCGCTGGAGGTGCACTACGAGGCGGGCTCCGGCGCGGCCGTCGAGCGCCGCCCCGCCCGCCACGTGCCGCTGGTCGGCGACGTCGCCGCCGGCACCGGCGTGCTCGCGGCCGAGAACATCGAGGAGACCCTCCCGGTGCCCGAAGACCTCACCGGCGGCTCGGGCGACCTCTTCATGCTGCGGGTCCGGGGCGACTCGATGATCGAGGCGGGCATCCTCGACGGCGACTACGTCGTCGCCCGCCAGCAGGCGACGGCCGAGCCCGGCGACACGGTGGTCGCCGGCATCCCGGGCGAGGAGGCGACCGTGAAGACGTTCCTGCGGCGTCGGGGCAAGATCGTGCTGCGCCCGGAGAACCCCGATCTCGACGAGATGGTGTTCGACCCGGGCGACGTCACGGTCTACGGCCGGGTGGTCACCGTCATGCGCCGCCTGTGACGAAGCGCACCAGCACGTCGTAGGCCGATTCGACCGACTCCCGGGTCACCCGCTCGCCGGCGGTGTGGGCGATCTCGGGGTCGCCCGGGCCGAAGTTGACCGCGGGCACGCCCCGAGCGGCGAAGCGGGCCACGTCGGTCCAGCCGAGCTTGGGACGCACCGGCAGGTGCAGCGTCTCGACGAAGTCCGCCACCAGCGGGTGCCGCAGGTTCGGCGCGGCCGCCGGCGCCACGCTGAGCACCTCCACCGCATCGGCGCCGGCGAGCACGTCCCGCAGCTGCGCGATCGCGTCGTCGACGCTGTAGGCGGGGGCGAAGCGGCGGTTCACCACGAACGAGCAGGTGTCGGGCACGACGTTGCGGGCGATCCCGGCCTCGATCGAGACGACCTCCAGCGACTCGCGGTAGGCGAGCCCGTCGACCTCGACGGTGTCGGCCTCGTGCGCCGCCACCCGCGCCAGCACCGGGGCAGCCTCGTGGATGGCATTGCGGCCGATCCAGGGGCGCGCCGAGTGGGCCCGGACCCCGTCGAACGACGCCCGCGCATGGAGCGTGCCCTGGCACCCCGCCTCCACCCACCCGTCGGTGGGCTCGAGCAGCACGGCGAAGTCACCCGCGAGCAGCTCGGGGCGGTCGGCGAAGAGGTGGCGGAGGCCGTTGTGCTCGTCGGCGACCTCCTCGCACTCGTAGAACGCGAGCGTGACGTCGTGGCGGGCCCGCCCGGGATCCGCCGACAGCTCCTCGGCCAGGCGCAACAGCACCGCCAGGCCACCCTTCATGTCGGCCGAGCCCAGGCCGTGGAGCACGTCGCCCTCGATCCGGGGGCGCTCGTTGCCGTTGGGCGGCACGGTGTCGAGATGCCCGCCGAGCACGACCCGTCGCTCCCGCCCCAGCTCGGTCCGGGCGATCACGTTCTCCCCGACCCGCTCCACCGCCAGGCCGGGGGCGCGCGCTCGCAGACGCGCGTCGACCTCTGCCGCCAGCTGCTCCTCCCGGTGGCTGGGTGAAGGCACCGCGACGAGTGCGGCGGTGAGGCCGAGGAGGTCGCCGGCGTCGGCGTCGGCGAGGGCGGGAACCGTCATCCGGCGGCGGCGCCGTGCTCGCGGAGGATGTCGTTGAGCTTCAGCTTGTCGTGCTGCTCACCTTCGTCGAGATAGCGCAGGATCAGCACACAGGGAAGACCGAACTCCCCGCCGGGGAACGACTTCGGGCGGGTGGCCGACACCGCCACCGCCCGCTCGGGCACCTCGCCGCGCGCCACCTCCTCACCGGTGGCGGCGTCGATCACCGGCACCGTGTCGGTGAGGATCACGCCGGCACCGAGCTTCGCCCCCCGACGCACACGAGCACCGTTCACGACCATGCAGCGCGAGCCGAGGAACGCGTCGTCCTCAACGACGACGGGCGCGGCCTGAGGCGGCTCGAGCACACCGCCGATTCCCACGCCGCCGGACAGGTGCACGCGCTCGCCGATCTGCGCGCACGAACCCACGGTCGCCCAGGTGTCGACCATGGTGCCGGCGCCCACGTGCGCGCCGATGTTCACGTAGCTGGGCATGAGGATCACGCCGGGGGCGAGATAGGAGCCCCAGCGGGCCGACCCGCCGGGAACCACCCTCACGCCCGCGGCCGCGTAGTCGTGCTTGAGCGGGATCTTGTCGAGGTACTCGAACGGGCCCGCTTCGACCTTCTGCATCTCCTCGAGGCGGAACAGGAGCAGGATCGCTTGCTTCAACCACTGGTGCACGACGACCTCACCGTCGATGACCTCCGCCACCCGCGCCTCACCCCGGTCGAGCAGGTCGATCGCGTCGTGGACCGCCGCCCGGGCCTCGGCCTCGGGCATCACCCCGGCAAGGTCGTCGCGGCCCTCCCAGAGCGCCGTGATCGTCTTGGCCAGCTGCTCCACACTTCCTCCTTGGGCTGGGGCTCCTCGGCTTGCGGTTCAGACGGGTGCGGCGGCGAGGCGATCGAGCGCGACCTCCAACCGCTCGTCGGTGACGGTCAGCGACATCCGTACGTGGTCCACACCGGCGGAGCCGTAGAGCTCGCCCGGCGCCACCACGAGGCCGCGCTCGGCGAGCCGGGACGCGATCGCCCAGCCGTCACCGCCGCCGTCGACGTTGCGGAGCCACAGATAGAAGGTCGACGGCCCGCCGTCGTGGACGAGGCCGAAGCCTGCGAGGGCTTCGAGGGCGGCGAGCCGCCGGCGCCGGTACCGCTCCCGCTGGTCGTCGACGTGGGCGTCGTCGTCGAGCGCGGCGGCGGCCGCCGCCTGGACCGGCGTCGGCACGATCATGCCCGCGTGCCGCCGGACCTCCCCCAGGTAGTGCACGAGCTCGGGATCGCCCGCCACGAACCCGGCCCGCAGGCCCGCCATGTTCGACCGCTTCGAGAGCGAGTGGACGGCGAGCACGCGCTCGGTACCCGAGGCGAGCGCCGTGACCGGGGGTGCGGCCGCTCCGGTGGCGTCGTAGGTGAACTCCGCGTAGCACTCGTCGCTCGCCACGATCACGCCGCGACCGCGGCCCCAGTCGACGATGTCGGCCAGCTCGCCCGCGGGAGTCGAAGCACCCGTGGGGTTGGCGGGCTCGTTCAACCACAGCACCAGCGCCCGGCTGGCGTCGTCGTCGGGGACCGCCGTGACGTCGAGACGCCAGTGCTCGTCGACGGGCACCGCCACGGCCCGGAGGCCGGCGAGACGCGCCCCCATCTCGTAGGTCGGGTACGACACCGCGGGATAGAGAACGGTGTCGCGGGAGGGATCGCGCAGCGAGAGGAAGCGCGGGACGGACGCGACCACCTCCTTCGTGCCGACGCACGCGATGACGTCCTCGGGCGGCGCGCTCGCGCCCAAGCGCCGCTGCATCCACGTCGACGCCGCTTCCCGCAGGCTGGGCGTCCCGATCGACGGCGGGTACCCGGTGGCGCCGCCGCCGGCCTCGGTCAGCGCCCGGACGGCCACCGCCGGCATCGGGTCGACCGGGGTGCCGACCGACGTGTCGACCGCGCCCCCCGTGACCTCGGCGGCGCGGGCCCGCAGCCGATCGAGGCGGTCCTGCGGGTACGGGGGTGGGACGAATCCGGCGGCCACGAGCTCAGTCGACCACGAACTCGGCGAACCTGCTCACCCCGGTGTCGGGGATGCGAGCCCGGACCCGGGTCTCGTTGTCGCCGTGCACCTCGACGAGGACCTCGCCGGCGCGGTGGAGCGCGGCCATGACGTCGCCCCGTTCGTAGGGCACCGCCAGCTCGACGATCCGATCGAGGGCCCGCAGCCGGTCGGCGAGCACGTCGCGGAACTTGTCGATCCCCTCCCCAGTGGCCGCCGAGACCGCGACCGTGGCGGCGCTCGCGGCGAGGAGGTCGACGACGTCGTCGGGACGGGCGACGTCGACCTTGTTGATCACCAGGAGCTCGGGCAGGTCACCGGCGCCGATCTCACGCAAGACCTCGTGCACGGAGTCGATCTGCTGCTCGGCGGCGGGTGAGGCTCCGTCGACGACGTGGACGAGCAGGTCGGCGTCGACGACGTCTTCGAGGGTCGAGCGGAACGCCTCCACCAGCTGGTGCGGCAGCTTGCGCACGAAGCCGACGGTGTCGGTGATCAGGACGGTCTCCCCGCCGGAGAGACGCAGCTTGCGGGTGGTCGGGTCGAGCGTCGAGAAGAGGCGGTCCTCCACGAGCACGCCGGCGTCGGTGATCCGGTTCAGCAGCGTGGACTTCCCCGCGTTGGTGTAGCCCACCAGCGCCACCGTGACGAGATCGCGCCGGCGGCGGGCCTTGCGCTGGGTCGCGCGCGTGCGAGCCAGCCGGGCGAGGTCGCCTTCGAGCCTGGTCATGCGCCGCTGGATGCGGCGGCGATCGACCTCTAGCTGGGTCTCGCCCGGTCCCCGGCGGGTACCGATGCCGCCCGCCTGCTGGCTCAGCTGGTGGCCCCGGCCCCGCAGCCGCGGCAGGAGGTAGCGCAGCTGGGCGAGCTCGACCTGCACCATGCCCTCCTGGCTGGTGGCGTGCTGGGCGAAGATGTCGAGGATCAGCGCAACCCGGTCGACGACGTCACGACCGAAGAGCTTCTCCAGGTTGCGCTGCTGTGCCGGGGTGAGCTCGTCGTCGAACACGACGACGTCGGCGTCGAGCCCGTCGGCCAGGCCGCGGAGCTCCTCCGCCTTGCCCGACCCGATGTAGGTCGCGGGATCGGGGGGATCACGCCGCTGCAGGACGGTATCGACCGGGTCGGCGCCGGCGGTGTCGGTGAGCAGGGCGAGCTCCGCCAGGCTCGCCTCGGCCTCCTCGACCGTTCCCGTTCCCGCGCCGGTGCCCACGAGCAGGGCGCGCTGACGCACGACACCGAGGTCCACCTCGGTGGCGGTGAGGCGCCGGCGCTGACGTCCTTCTCCTCGCGCCACTACAGCTCCACCTCGGTGTCGAACACGTGGACGACCGGACCGTGCAGGCGAATGGTGTCAC
>DASUUL010000048.1:0-15440 GCA_036374115.1 Acidimicrobiia bacterium
GGGGAGGCGGTGGCTCCACAGGGCGTCGAGGAACTCCGAGTCCTCTGCCAGCTGGCGGGTGGACGGGCCGTCGGACGGCGGCACGGGCAGGACCTCGTCGGCGAGCTCGACGGCCACCCGGCCGCTGCGGGTCGAGCGCACGTCGCCGGCGGCGGTGGCGAGCGGGGCCCCCTGGTGCGGCGACGACAGGGTGACCACCGTGCCGATCGGCGGGTAGGCGGGATCGGCGGCGTCGTAGATGTACTGGAGGAAGACGTCGACGACGACGCCACCCTGCGAGTGGGCGACGAGGTCGACCTCGCGCCCCGGATGAGCGGCGTGCATCGCCCTCAGCTGCGCGCCGAGACGGCGTCCGGCCGCGAGCAGGTCGCCCCAGGTGTCACGGTGCCCGTACTCGCCGCCGTCGGCGGCATAGGAGTAGTAGACGACCTCGCCCTCGTGGTACCCGAGGGCATCGACGTCGAGGTCGAACGTGGTGCCGTCGCGCCCGGTGCTGCTGTTGATGCCGGCGACGGCCATGAGGAGATGGCCGGAACCGCCGGTACCGTCGGCAGGCGGACTGTCGCCGGCGCAGCCGGTACGCGACTGCAGCCATTCGCGGATGCCCTCGGCGACGGCGGCGAGGTCGTTCACGAGCGCGGCGATCGCGGTCTGGTCGTACGCCTTCTCGGCGATGCGGGCGAGCTCCCGAGCGGTTGCCGTGCCGGCCGCCGCCAGTGCCTCGTACGTCGCGCGCGTGCCACGCGCCGCGAGGTCGACGGCGCTGCTCCCGACGTCGCCCACGAAGCCCGCGGTGCTGCGGGCAGCGTCGGCCACGAACCCCCACACGCCGCCGGCGCCCCCGTCCTCACCCGAGAGCCCCTCCCGCACCCCTTGGCGCTCCCGACGGGGTGACCACGGCGCGCCCGCAGGGAGCTCGGTGGGCACGAGTCGCACCAGCTTCGTGAGGTCGGGGGGACCGAAGAGCTGCATCGGGTCGATGTAGCGCTCACCGATGCGCAGCCCGAGGTGGAAGACGCCGGGGCCGTGCCCGTCGCCGGTGCCGCCGGTGCGTCCGAGGACGTCGCCGCGCTGCACCGCTCGTCCCACCCGCACGTCGACGCCGGCGAGGAACGAGTACGACGTGCGCAGGCCGCCGGGATGGGCGACCACGACGTGGAGCGACCCCGCGACCGACCCGGCGAAGGTGACGGTGCCGGCGTTGGCGGCGCGTACGACCACGCCGGCCGGGACCGCGAAGTCGACGCCCCGGTGACCCGGCCCGTAACGGGAGACGGGCTCGTCGAAGGGACGGACGACGGGACCGTCGACGGGAACCAGCCAGGGCGATTCGCCGGGAGGTGACGGTGACGCCGCCGCGGGCGTGCTCGCCACGAGCACGGCGCCGGCGAGCACCGCCGCGAGCAGCGGGCGGAGCAGGTGCATGGGCGACCCCCGAGGGCGGGACCTCGCCGGCGGGGCCGGGCGAGATCGGGACGCGGCGGGGGAAGCCCGGCGGGGAAGGGACGGTCACGGAGCGGTGCTCGACGGGACCGGGCTCGACGTTACCGCGGCGGTCGCGCCCCGGCCAGTGGTCCGCGGCCCGGGCAGGCCCGCGGCGCGCCTACCCCGTGCGTTCGGGTTCGCCGAGGCGGGCTCGCAGCTGCAGGATCGCCTTGGTGTGGATCTGGCAGATGCGGCTCTCGGTGACGCCCAGGACCTCGCCGATCTCCGAGAGCGTGAGGCCCTCGTAGTAGTAGAGCGTGAGCACGAGCCGTTCGCGGTCGGGCATGCGGTTGATCGCGTCGGCGAGCAGGTGCTTCATCTCGTCGATCTCGAACGACTCGACGGGATCGTGGCGGCCGTCGGTGAGCATGTTGCCGACCGTCGTGGAGCTCCCGCGTTCGCCGCCGCCGCCGACCGCCAGCAGCTCGTCGAGCGCGACGAGACCGACGAAGGAGATCTGCGAGAGTATCTGCGCCAGCTCGGGCTCGGTGATACCGAGCTCGCCGGCGATCTCGTGGTCGTCGGGGGTGCGCCTGTTCTCGTTCTCGAGCTTCGAGTACGCCCGCTCGATCGCCCGCGCCTTCGCGCGCACCGAGCGCGGCACCCAGTCGATCGACCGGAGCTCGTCGATGATCGAGCCTTTGATGCGCGAGATCGCGTAGGTCTCGAACTTGAAGCCCCGCTCGGGGTCGAACTTGTCGATGGCGTCGATGAGTCCGAAGATCCCGTAGCTCACGAGGTCGGCCTGGTCGATGTTCTGGGGCAGGCCGGCGGCGACGCGCCCCGCCACGAACTTCACCAGGGGCGCGTAGTGGAGGATCAGCCGCTCGCGCGCCTCGGGCGTCTCGTCGGACTTGTACTCGGTCCAGAGCTGCGCGATGACGTCGGAACCGTCGTCGTCAGGCACGGGGATGGGTGGCGTCGTAGACCGCCCGCAGACGGTCTCTGGTCAAGTGGGTGTAGATCTGCGTCGTCGCGAGGTCGGTGTGGCCGAGGAGCTCCTGGACGGCGCGGAGGTCGGCACCGCCCTCGAGCAGATGCGTGGCGTACGCGTGCCGCAACACGTGCGGATGCAGGGCCTGGCCGTCGGCGAGCGGATGGCGCTCGACGATCCGACGGGCGTCGCGGGGCGTGAGGCGCCGGCCGCGCGTGTTGAGGAAGACGGCGTCGCCGGGAGAACCCGCACCGGCTAGCACCGCGCGGCCCCGGGCGAGATAGGCGCCGAGCGCGCCCACCGCCGGCTCCCCCAAGGGGACGCGCCGTGCTTTCGAGCCTTTCCCCATCACGGTGAGGATCCGGCGTTCGAGGTCGCAGTCGTCACGGTCGAGGCCGCAGCACTCGCTCACGCGCAGGCCGGCGCCGTAGAGCACCTCCAACACGGCGACGTCGCGCTGCGCGATCGCCACCGCCCGGGGCTCGTCGGAGGTCCCGCTGCCGGTCACGCCGCGCCGGGTGTCGTCGAGCAAGGCCTCGGCTTCGCCCCGGTTGGGCACACGGGGCAGCCGGCTGGCTCCCTTCGGTGCCCGCAACGACCGGCCGAGGTCGCTCGCCACGACGCCGTGGCGGCGCAGGTACCGCAAGAAGCTGCGCAGTGCGGCCGCCTTGCGCGCGATCGACGGGCGGGCGTACCCCCGCGTCGTGAGGTACGCGAGGTAGCGCCGCAGCGCGGTGCGATCGAGGTCTCCGGGCGCGGGACAGCCCCCTCGCTCGGCCCACGTCACGAACTGCCGCACGTCCCTGCCGTACGCGGCACTCGTGTGTGAGCTCGCACCGGAGAGCGACGCGACGAAGCCGTCGACATCCCAACTCGTGGCGCTCGTGGACTCGGGTTCACTGCTCGTGGCAGGAGACGTTAGCGAACGGGTCGTGCCGGCTAGCGGAACCGCGAGAGCCGCCACGGAGCGCGTCGGCGCCGCTACGCGGCCTCCGATCGGCCGTCGCCGATGTACTCGCCCTGCGTTGCCGTCACACCGCGCCGGTAGGCTCGCCGGAGCCGTCGAGGTTGCCGCGGTCACGGCCCTCCGTCCGTTCACCGACGCGAGAGGTCAGCCGCATGTTGGCATCGGTTCGCAGCGCCACCCTCACCGGCGTCGACGGCCACACCGTCACCGTCGAGGTCCATGTGTCGGCGGGTCTTCCCGCCTACCACGTCGTCGGGTTGCCCGACGCCGCCGTGCGCGAGTCGCACGCGCGCGTGCGGGCGGCCCTGCTCTCTTCCGAGCTCGGCTGGCCTGCAACGAGGATCACGGTCAACCTCGCTCCGGGCGCCATCCGCAAGACCGGCTCGGGCCTCGAGCTCGCGGTCGCGCTGGGCGTGATGCTCGCGGGCGACGATCTCCCGGCGGGCGCGCTCGACGGCATCGGGGTGCTCGGAGAGCTCGGTCTCGACGGCGTGGTCCGGGCGGTCCCGGGCGCGCTCGCCCTCGTCGACGCCCTCTGGCGTGCCGGGGTCGGCGTCGTCGTGGTCCCCGAGGCCAATGCCGTGGAGGCGGCGCTCGTCGCGGGCGTGGAGGTGCGCAGCGCCCGCTCGCTCGTCGAGCTCCGCCGGTGCCTCAAGGGCGAGCTGCCCTGGCCGGCCCCTCCACCCGCTCCCCCGGCCGGCGCGGGTCCGGCGCGCGACGACGACCCGCTCGACCTCGCCGAGGTACGCGGCCTCGCCCACGCCCGCCGGGCGCTCGAGGCGGCCGCCGCCGGCGCGCACCACCTCCTGCTCTCGGGCCCGCCGGGTGTGGGCAAGACGATGCTCGCCCGGCGCCTGGCTACGATCCTGCCGCCGCTGCGGCCCGGCGAGGCGCTGGAGGTGACACGCATCCACTCGGCGGCCGGGCGTCCGCTCCCGCCGCGCCGGCTGGTCGAGCGCCGTCCGTTCCGGTCGCCGCACCACACCGCGTCGGTGGCGGCGCTCGTCGGCGGCGGCAGCCACCGGCCGCGCCCAGGTGAGGTCACGCTCGCGCACCGGGGTGTTCTCTTCATGGACGAGCTCGGCGAGTTCCCGCCCTCGGCACTCGACGCGCTGCGCCAGCCCCTCGAAGACCGCGAGGTGCACATCGCCCGGCAGGGTGTGTCGCTGACCTTCCCGGCCGACTTCCAGCTCGTCGCGTGCACCAACCCGTGCCCCTGCGGACGCGGCGGGCCCGCGTGCGGCTGCTCCGACGCGCAGCGGGCCCGGTACCGGCGCCGCCTGTCGGCTCCGCTCCTCGACCGCTTCGACCTGCGCCTCCCCGTGCGGGGCCCCGAACCCGGCGACGGTCCCGGCGAGCAATCCGCGGTCGTGCGCGAGCGCGTCGCCGACGCCGTCGGCCGCCAGGAGCGCCGCTACGCCGACTGGCCGTGGCGCCGAAACGCCCACATCCCCGCGGGCGCGCTCACCCGCCTCGTCCCGCTCGACGCCGCCGCCGCCGACGCGTGGCACTGGCTCATCGACGACCGCCGGCTCACGGGAAGAGGCGCGGCCCGTGTGCGCCGTGTCGCGCGCACGCTCGCCGATGTCGACGGCGCGCCCGCGGTCACGGATGCGCACGTGCTCTCGGCCGCGCTCCTCCGAGAGGACGTCCCGTGACGCCGGTGGTGCTCGACACCGAGGCGCGGGCGTCGGCCGCGCTCGCCTGCCTCCCCGGGATGACACCCAAGCAGCTGCGCGCCCTCCTGCGCGGGCCGGGCGGGGCGCGCGCAGCCCTCGCCGCCCGGGGGCGCAAGGGCCTCGACGAGGCCAACCTCGCGCGACTCCTCACACGGCGCCGTACACGCGTCTTCATCGAGGGCCGGCCCGACTATCCGATCCCCGACGCGATCCCGGGGCGCCCACCCGTGCTGCTCGCCGAGGGCGACGCTCCCGAGGTGCTCCGGCGACCACGTGTGGCGGTGGTCGGCACGCGGTCGTGCACGCTGCACGGGCGCCGCGACGCGTCCGACCTCGGCGCCTTCCTCGCTCGCGCCGGCGTCACCGTGGTCAGTGGGCTCGCGATCGGCATCGACGGCGCCGCCCACCTCGGTGCGCTCGATGCGGGGGGCGGTGCGGTCGGTGTGGTCGCGACCGGGCTCGACGTCGTCTACCCGCGCCGCCACGCCGCGCTCTTCGACCGCGTCCGCCGCCACGGGCTGCTCGTGAGCGAGAACGGGTTCGGTGTGCAGCCCGCCCGGAGCCGGTTCCCCGTCCGGAACCGCATCATCGCCGGGCTCGCCGACGTCGTCGTGGTCGTCGAGGCGACCGCCACCGGCGGCGCCCGCATCACCGCGGGCTTCGCGCTCGAGTACGGCCGCACCGTGCTCGCCGTGCCGGGTTCGCGCCGCAATCCGGCGGCGGCCGGCTGCAACGCCCTCCTCGCCGACGGCGCCCATCCGCTCCTCGATCCCGACGACGTGCTCGTGGCGCTCGGCCTCACCCCGGGCGGTCGCCGGGGGTGGGGCGCCCCGCCGCCGCGGGCCACCCCCACCGGCGACGCCGCCGCCCTGCTCGAGGCGTGCGGGGGCGAACCCGCGACCGCCGACCAGCTCGCCTCGCGCACCGGCCTCGCACCCGACCGGGTCGCGCTGGCGGTGCGGGACCTCGAGCGTGCCGGGTGGATGGCCCGCGACCGCGGCTACTGCTGGCCGCGGTGACTATTCCCCGGTGAAGTTGGGATCGCGCTTCTGCATGAAGGCCAGCATCGCCTCGGCGGTGTCCTTCGAGGAGAAGTTCATCGCCTGGGCGACGTCCTCGAACTCGACGGCATCGGCCATCGACACCGAGAACGACTGGTTGAGGAGCCGCTTCGACACTGACAGCTGGATCGGCGGCGCCGCCGCGATGCGCGCCGCGAGCTCCGCCACCGCCTTGTCGAGGTCGTCGTGGGCGACGACGCGATTGACGATGCCGATGCGCTCCGCGGCTGCGGCGTCGATGATGTCGCCGAGGAACACGAGCTCCTTCGCCTTGTGCAACCCCACCAGCCGTGGGAGCACCCACGAACCTCCGAAATCGAGGCTGAGACCGCGCTTGGCGAAGATCTCGGTGAACCGGGCTCGGTCGGAGGCGACGATGAGGTCGCAGCCGAGGGCGAGGTTGCAGCCTGCGCCCGCGGCCACACCGTTCACCGCCGCGATCGTGGGCTTGGGGAGCTCGTGGAGGCGGAGCGCGGCGCGGCCGACGACCCGCATCTGGCGCAGGCTCGTTCCGACGCCGCCCCGGAGCTCGTCGGCGTTCCCGGCGTCGGTGAGGTCGGCGCCGGAGCAGAACCCGTCGCCGGCGCCGGTGATCACGACCACGCGGTCGCTCGCGGTGTCCGCGACCTCGTCGAACACTTCGACGAGTTCGCGCCACATCGTGCGGTTGATGGCGTTCTTCTTGTCGGGGCGGTTCAGGGTCAGCGTCACCACGCCCCCCGACCGTTCGACGACGAGGGTCTCCAGCTGCATGCTCCCAACGTAGTGGCTGGTCTCAGAACGCGGCCTGGAGCACCTGCACCTGGAGTCCGTTCCGGCCGGGCCGCACCGCCGCCACGTCGAAGCGGAGATCGCCGTGGACGCCGCGCTCGCCGAGCCAATGCAGGGCGAGGCGTCGCAGCCGCCGCTGCTTCTCGACGGTCACCGCCTCCGCCGGAGTGCCGAACGCGCCGCTGCGACGGGTCTTCACCTCGCAGAACACGATCGTGCGGTCGCGGGCGACGACGAGGTCGAGCTCGCCCGCCGGGCAGCGCCAGTTGCGGTCGAGCACGTCGTAACCGGCGGCCTCGTACCAGGCCGCCACCGCCGCCTCGCCGGCGCGTCCCAAGGCGCGTCGTGGATCGGGCACGGTGCCTCCCCCGGGTGGTTGCGGTCGGGGGAAGCGGAGAGGGATGCGGCGGAGGGAAGCGGAGGAGGGAAGCGACGGCGAGCGTGGTCGGAGGCGCCGGGGTCAGATCTCCTTGCCCGCCAGCTCCTCGATGTTGACGTCCTTGAACGTCACCACTCGCACGTTGGCGACGAACCGCGCCGGGCGGTACATGTCCCACACCCAGGCGTCCTGGAGGTTCAGCTCGAAGTAGACCCGGCCTTGCTCGTTCTTGACCTCCATGTTCACCGCGTTCGTGAGATAGAAGCGGCGCTCCGTCTCCACGACGTAGGCGAACATGGGCAGGACGTCGCGGTACTCCTTGTACAGCTGGAGCTCGATCTCGGTCTCGTAGCGCTCGAGGTCCTCAGCGCTCACGAAGGAACCTCCCCATCGCGGGCAAGTCTACGCCCGGCCTCGGCGGGTTCCGCCGGGCTCCCGCCGGATCAGGCGCGACGCTCCCGCACCTTGGCGGCCTTCCCCACCCGGCCCCGCAGGTAGTAGAGCTTCGCTCGGCGCACCGCGCCGCGGCTCACGACCTCGATGCGGGCGATGATCGGCGAGTGCACCGGGAAGGTCCGCTCCACGCCGACCCCGAAGCTGACCTTGCGCACGGTGAAGGTCTCGCGCAGCCCGCTCCCCTTGCGCCGGATGACGACACCCTGGAAGACCTGCACCCGTTCCCGGTTGCCCTCCACCACCCGGACGTGCACCTTCAGGGTGTCGCCGGGAGCGAAATCGGGCACGTCGTCACGGAGCCGGGCGCGGTCGACGAGATCGGTGGAGTTCATCGGCAGGTCCTGACGAGCAGGCGGGGCGGGCCACCATCGTAGCCACCGGGTCGTCAGTCGGGGAACTCGTCGAGGAGGGCCCGCTCCTCGGCGCTGAGCTCCCGGCCCACGAGATCGGGGCGGCGTTCGAGCGTGCGCTGGAGTGACCGCGCCCGGCGCCACCGCTCGATGCGAGCATGGTCGCCGGATCGCAGCACGGGCGGGACCGGCCAGCCCCGGAACTCCGCCGGTCGCGTGTAGTGGGGGTACTCGAGGAGGCCGCCGGCGTACGACTCGTCCGCACCCGACTCCTCGTTGCCCATGACCCCCGGCACCAGGCGGGCGACCGCCTCGATCACGACGAGGGCGGCGGCCTCGCCCCCCGCGAGCACGTAGTCGCCGACCGACAGCTCACCGTCGCACAGGTGGTCGGCCACCCGCTGGTCGACACCCTCGTAGCGGCCGCAGAGCAGCGAGAACCCCGGGCGGGCCGCCAGCTCCCGGGCCCGGTCCTGGTCGAAGCGCGCCCCCGCCGCCGAGAGCAGCAGCAGGGGGCGGACCGGCCGCACCGCCTCCACCGCCGCGAACAGGGGCCCGGGGGCCATGACCATCCCCGCGCCACCGCCGAAGGGCGTGTCGTCGACGCTGCGGTGGCGGTCGGTGGTCCAGTCCCTCGGGTCGTGGACCCGAACGTCCACGAGCCCGAACTCCCGGGCGCGGCCGAGGAGCGATGCGTCGAGGGGGCCGGTGAGGTACTCGGGGAACAGCGAGAAGACGTCGATGCGCATCACGGGCGCCGATTCACGTCGAGGAGACCGGGCGGGAGATCGACGACGATCACCGCGCGTCCGTGGTCGCGTCCGTGGCCGACGACGAACACGGCCGGGACGAGCGCGCCGTCGTCGAGCACGAGCAGGTCGTGGGCGGGATTCGCCTCGACCGCCGTGACCGTGCCGAGCACCTCGTCGTCACGGGTACGCACCTCCGCACCCACGACTTCGTGCACCCACAGCTCGCCGCCGGCCGGTGCCGAGGGCAACGGCGTGGCGGTCAGGACGCAACCGCGCAGGACCTCGGCGGCGGTGCGGTCGTCGACACCTTCGAACCGCACCAGCCAGCGGTCCCGGTGGCGGCGCGCCGACGCGACCACGAGCTCGCGGTCACCGGCCTGCAGCCGCGCTCCGGGCTCGACGCGCTCGTGCCGGTCACTCGTGAAGGTGACGCTCACCTCGCCGCGCAGGCCGTGGGCGCGCCCGACTCGCGCTACTTCGAGGCGCGTCGCCTCGGGCCGGTCACTCGACGACGTCGACGTTGGCCTTCACGCCTTCGGCGGCACCGGCGGCGCGCACCAACTGGCGGAGCGCCTGGATCACGCGACCGCGCTTACCGATGAGGCGGCCCATGTCGGACGGGTTCGCGTGCACGAGCAGCGCGATCTCGCCACGCCGCTCTTCGACGTCGACCTCGATGGCGTCGGGGTCGTCGGCGACGTGCCTGGTGACGTGCTCGACGACCGCCTGGGCACGCGCCCCGATGATGCGGTTGCCCTCGGGCGCGATCTCGTCGAGCTCGTCGTCCTCCTCGTCCTCGTCGTCGTAGTCGTCCTCGTCGTCGAGCTCGTCGTCGTAGTCGGCGTCGGCGTCGGCGTCGAGGTGCTCGTCGGTCACGACGACGTCTCCTCGTCGCCCTCGCCCGCCTGGCCTGCCGGCGCCTCCGGAGCCGGCTCGCCGGCGGCGGGTGCGTCGGCTGCCGCCGCGTCGGCGGCAGGGCCTTCGGTCACGGTTTGCTCGGCGGGGGCCGCCGCGGCCGCCTGTGCCTTCTTCGAGGGGCGCGGCTTGGGTGCCGGCGGCGTCGCTGCCGGCGTCACGCCCCGGCGGGCGAGCTTGGTCTTGACCGGGCCGCCCTTCTCCTTCTCGTACTCGGCCCAGACCCCCGTTGCCGCCAGCAGCTTCTGGACCTGCTCGGTGGGCTGGGCGCCCTTGCGCAGCCATCCCAGCGCCTTCTCACCGTCGATGTCGACCACCGACGGCTCCTGGCGAGGGCCGTACTTCCCGATGGCCTCGATGATGCGCCCGTCGCGAGGCGAGCGGGAATCGGCGACGACGACGCGGTAGGTGGGCTGCTTCTTCTTGCCCACCCGCATCAGGCGGATCTTCACGGACACAGCAGGCGTTCCTCTCGTGGGCAGACGACGACCGCTCGGGCGGTAGGGGCCCGGCCGTCGGACGACGTGGAGCGCACCAGCCTACAGAGCCCGGCCCCGGCGCTCAGACCGGGAGCGGGGGCATGCCGCGGGGCATCTTTCCCTTCGACATCTGGCGCATGAGCTGTTGAACGGTCTTGAACTGCTTCAGCAGGGCGTTCACGTCCTGGGTGGTGGTGCCGCTCCCCCGGGCGATCCGGAGGCGCCGGGAGCCGTTGATCACCGAGGGCCGGCGACGCTCCTCGGGCGTCATCGAGCAGATGATCGCCTCCACCCTCGCGAGCTCGCCCTCGTCGACCTCGGTCTGGCGCAGCTCCTTGGGCACGCCGGGCAGCATCCCGATCAGGTTCTGGAGCGGCCCCATCTTGCGTACCTGGCGCATCTGGTCGAGGAAGTCCTCGAGGGTGAGCTCACCCTTGCGCAGCTTCGCCTCGGCCTTCTTCGCCTCCTCCTGGTCGAAGGCCTCCTCGGCCTTCTCGATGAGCGTGAGGACGTCGCCCATCCCGAGGATCCGGCTCGCCATGCGGTCGGGATGGAACGGCTCGAAGTCTTCGATCTTCTCGCCGGTGCCGGCGAAGAGGATCGGCTTGCCGATGACCTCCTTGACCGAGAGTGCCGCGCCGCCGCGCGCGTCGCCGTCGATCTTGGTGAGCACGACGCCGTCGAGGCCCACGGCCTCGTCGAACGCCTCGGCCACGTGCACCGCCTCCTGACCGGTCATGGCGTCGACGACCAGGAGGGTGTCGTCGGGATGCGCGACCTTGCCGACGCGCCGGAGCTCGTCCATCAGCTCGGCATCGATCTGGAGGCGCCCGGCCGTGTCGACGAGCACGACGGTGGCGCCGATCCGATCGGCCTCCTTCAGCCCACCCTTCGCCACCTTCACCGGGTCGCGCCCCTCCGAGAACACCGGCACACCGATGCGCTCGCCGAGGACGCGCAGCTGCTCGACGGCCGCGGGCCGCTGGAGGTCGGCGCCCACGAGCAGCACCCGGCTGCCGTTGACCTCGAGATGCCGGGCCAGCTTGGCGGCCGCGGTCGTCTTCCCCGAGCCCTGGAGCCCCGCCAGCATCACCACCGTGGGGGGCTTCGAGCTCAGCGCCAGCTTCCCGGTGGTCCCGCCGAGGGTGGTCACGAGCTCCTCGTGGACGATCTTGATGACCTGCTGGGCCGGGGTCAGGCTCCTGGCGACGTCGGCTGCGCGCGCTCGTTCCTTGACGCGGGCGATGAAGCTCTTGACCACCCCGACGTTGACATCGGCCTCGAGGAGGGCGATGCGGATCTCGCGCGCGACCTCGTCGATCTCCTTGTCGCCGAGGCGGCCGCGGCTCCGGAGCCGCTGGAAGATCCCCTCGAATCGGTCGGCGAGCGCATCGAACATCGTCTATCGCCTCACCGGTCCGCCGGGCGCCGCTGCTGCCGCTCGCATACCGCGACGTTACGCGAACAGCGCGTCGACGAATTCCACCGGGTCGAACGGCACGAGATCGTCGGCCGACTCCCCGACGCCGACCGCCTTCACCGGGATGCCGAGCTCGGCTTCGATCGCGAGCACGATCCCGCCCCGGGCGGTGCCGTCGAGCTTGGTGAGGACCACCCCGGTGACGTCGACGGCATCGGCGAACTGGCGGGCCTGAGCGAGGCCGTTCTGGCCGGTGGTGGCGTCGATCACGAGGAGCACCTCGCGGAGCGCCCCGGGCGTGCGCTCCACGATGCGACGGAGCTTCTTGAGCTCCTCCATCAGGTTCACCTTGGTGTGGAGGCGGCCGGCCGTGTCGACGAGGACGAGGTCCGTGTCCCGTGCCTGCGCCGCGCTCATGGCGTCGAAGACCACCGATCCGGGGTCGGCGCCCTCCTGGCCCCGCACGACCGGGGCGCCGACCCGGTCACCCCACTGTGCCAGCTGCTCGGCGGCGGCCGCTCGGAACGTGTCCGCCGCCGCCAGCATCACGCTGTGGCCGGAGCCGCGCTCGCGTCGGGCGAGCTTGGCGATGGCGGTGGTCTTCCCCACCCCGTTGACGCCGACGAACATCCACACGTTGGTCTGCCCCTCGACGAGCTGCAGGGAGCGATCGGCGTCGCCGTCGAGCTGGGCGACGATCTGCGCCTTGATCAGCTCCACCGCCGCCTCCGGCTCGGTGGCGCGGAGGCCGGCGGCCGCGGCGCGCAGGCCCTCCAGCAGCTCGGTGGTGGTCGCGACGCCCACGTCGGCACGCAGCAGCGCCTCTTCGACGCCGTCCCACGTCTCCTCGTCGACGCGGCCCCGGCCCGTGATCGCCTGCACGGGCGCGGCGAGCACGGCTCGGGTCTTCGCCAGGCGGTCGCGCAGGCGCGGCGGGGCCGTGGGCGGTGCCGGAGCCGGCGGAGCCGCGCTCGGTGCGCTCGGTGCGCCCGGCGGGGCGGGGGCGGCGGCGGGCCGCGCCGGCGCCGCCTCCCGGCGCTGGGCGCGCCGGGAGAGGCCGACGCCCAGGAGGATGAGGAACACCGCCAGGGCGACGATCCCGACGAGCACGAGGACGGCCGTGGCACCCGACATGGCGATCAATCACCCGCCTCGTCGTCGGCACCGCTCCGCCTCGGTGGGCGCGCCGGTGGGAGGTCCGCGGTACGGAAGGTCACCGTCTGCTGCGGGAACGGGATCTCGATGCCGGCCTCGTCGAAGGACCGCTTGATCCGAGCCCGGAGCTCGCGCGCCACCCTCCACTGCTCGAGCGGGCGGGTCTGCACGACGAGCCGGATCACGATGCTCGAGGCGCCCAGCCCCTCGACGCCCCAGACCTCGGGCTCCGACAGGATGAGCCGCGACCAGTCCGCGTCCTGCCACATGGCGTCGGCGGTGTCCTTGATCACGCGCGTCGCGGTCGGGATGTCGGTGTCGTACGCGACCTCGATGTCGAGGAGCGCGCGCGACCACTGCTGCGACATGTTGCCGACCCGGTGGATCTCGCCGTTGGGTACGTGCCAGACGACCCCCTCGACGTCGCGCAGGCGTGTCGTTCGGAGACTCACGCCTTCGACGACTCCGGTCGCTTCACCGACGTTGATGACGTCGCCGACCCCGTACTGGTCCTCGAAGAGCATGAAGATGCCGGAGAGGAAGTCGCGCACGAGCGTCTGGGCGCCGAAGCCGATCGCGATGCCGGCGATGCCGGCGCCGGCGACGAGTGGCGCGAGGTTGACGCCGAGCTCCCCCAGCGCCATGAGCGCCGCCACCGTCCACACGAGCACGGTGACGATGCTGCGCAGGACCACGCCGATGGTGCGCGCCCGCTGCACGCGGCGCGCGGTCGGCATCTGGTCGGAGGTGTCGAGCAGTGCGAGCCCCGTGCGCCGGCGGAACTGCTCGAGCTTGGTCTCGCTGTCGCCGGTCTCGAGGCGCCGGACGACCCGGCGGATGACCCGGCGCGACACGCGCACCACGATGTAGGCGACGGCCAGGATGATGAGGACCCGCAGCGGAGCCGAGAAGCGGTCGGCGAACTCCGCCCAATCGGGATCGTCGGTCAGGCGGAACACCGTGGAGCAGAGCAGCGACTGCTCGCCGACGGGGCCGCACGCCTCGACCTGCGGATCGGCCGCCTGGGCCGGCGCCGGCCCGGCCGCGAACAGGGCACTCGCAGCGTACGGGCCCGCGAGCAGGGGGAGCGTCACGGCCTGCGACGCTACCGCGCCGTGCCGCGCCCCGATCTACCGGGTGACCAGGTCGTCGGAGATGCGCTCGCTCAGCACCCGGCTGGAGCCCCCGGGGGGCATCGAGACGCCGTAGAGGACGTCGCCGGCCTCCATCGTGCGCTTCTGGTGCGTCACCACCAGCAGCTGGGCCTCCTCGCGGAACTCGTGGATGAGGTCGAGGAAGCGGTGCAGGTTCACGTCGTCGAGCGCGGCCTCGACCTCGTCGAGCAGGTAGAAGGGCGACGGGCGGGAGCGGAACACTGCGAACAGGTAGGCCAGCGCGGTGAGCGAGCGCTCACCGCCCGAGAGCAGCGAGAGGCGGCGCACGTGCTTGCCCGAAGGCCGGGCCTCGATCTCGATGCCGGTGTTCAGCAGGTCGTCGGGTTGGGTGAGTGAGAGCCTGCCGCTCCCGCCGGGGAACAGGGTCGCGAACAGGGCGGTGAAGTTCTCGCTCACGTCTCGGAACGCGGCGTCGAACACCGTCACGATCTCGCGGTCGACGGCGCGGATCACGCGCGTGAGCTCGCGGCGGCTCGCCTTGACGTCGTCGAGCTGGTGTTGCAGGAACCCGTGCCGCTCCTCGAGGGCGTCGTACTCCTGGAGCGCGAGCGGGTTGATGGGCCCCATCAGGCGGAGCTCGCGCTCGAGCTCGCGGGCACGGCCGGCGAGCGTGGTGCCGTCGGGGACGTCCGGCTTGGGCGCGTCGAGCGCGACCGCGGGCTCGCAGTCGAAGTCGGAACGCAGCTTCTCGATCGCGGACTCGAGCCGCATGCGCGTCTCGGCTTCCTGGATCTCGGCCCGCCCCGCCTTCTCGCGGATCTCGGCGAGCTGCTCTTCGAGCCCGCTTCGTTCCGTTCGCAGTGTGTCGAGGCGCTCACCCGACTCCCGGGCCGCCTCCGACTGGCGCCGCCGCTGCTCCCGGAGCCGGCCGTGCAGCTCGTCGGTGGCGGCGAGATGCGCGTGCACGCGCTCCTCGAGGCGCTCGTACTCGCCGGCCCGGGCGAGCAACGTCGCCCGGTGCCGTTCGGCCGCCGCCTGGGCCTCGGGATCACGGTCGGCGAGGCGCTGCTCCACCGCGTCGAGGCGGCGGCGGAGGAGGCTGCGGCGCTCCTCCATGGCTGCGGCGCGCACTTCGAGGTCGCGTCGCATCGTGGCCGCGGCGGCTGCCCGTGTCTCGAGCTCGCGTTCGTGCCGGCGGTGCGCCTCTTCGGCGTCGAGCCGGGTGGCGCGGGCGGTGGCGAGGGCGGCGGTCGCGTCGGCGACCTCGACCTCGGCGCGGGCGCGGGCCACCTCCGCCTGCGCGGCCGCGTGCTCGGCCTCGTCGAGCGCAGCGCGGGTAGCGGCGGCGGCGGTTCCCCCCGCGCCGATGCGCCAGGGGGCGGCACCCCCCAAGCGGTCGCCGGTCGGCGTCACCGCCACCAGCCCCGGATGCTCGAGCGCGACGTCGAGCGCGGTCTCCCAACCCGCGTCCACGAGCACGGTGTGCGCGAGGAGCCGATCGAGCGCCGCCTGCAGGGCAGGA
>DASUUL010000049.1:0-15726 GCA_036374115.1 Acidimicrobiia bacterium
GGCGACGGCCGCCTGGGCGGTCGCGACCGCCGCATCGTCGTGCAGATCGAGGAACGCCGACACCACGCCGATCCGGGCCGGATCGAGGTCGCGGCCGAGCGCCTCACGCCCGATGCGGGCGAAGAACGGGCGCGGGATCGGCGCCAGGATGCCGGCGCCGTCGCCCGAGAGGCCGTCGGCCGCGATCGCCTGGCGGTGACGGACACCCGCGAGGCCGGTGAGCGCCAGCTCCACCATCTCGCGGCCCCCGACACCGGCGGCGTCGGCCACGAAGCCGATGCCGCAGGCGGAGATCTCGGCGCGCTGGAAGTCGGACACGGTCTCCTCGCTTCCGTGCTGGGCTTTCCGTGCTGGGCTTTCCCTGCTCGGGCTTCCCCGCTCGGGCTCCCCCGGTGGGAGTGCCCGGCCGAGCCGGGCCGCGTCGGGCTGCTTCGGGGGCGAGACACAGCAGCGTGCGCCTCGCCCGGGGGCTGGTTCGGGGCGACGGCGCTGTCGCTTCGCGCATCGTAGCGGAGCCCGCCCCGCTTCCTGAACTAGAAAGCGAGCGTGGGAGAGCACCGCGCCCGTGGTCTCGTCGCCGTGCTGGGCGGCGGCCAGCTGGGACGCATGCTCGGGCTCGCCGGTGTGCCGCTCGGGCTGGGCTGTCGCTTCCTCGATCCCGCCGCGGACGCGCCCGCACGCGTGGTCGGGCCACTGGTCACGGGCGCGCTCGGCGACGAGGAGGCGCTCACGGAGGTCGCGGCGGGCGCCGCGGTGGTGACCTACGAATGGGAGGGTGTGCCGGCGGCCGGCGCCCGCTTCCTCGAAGCCCGCGGGTACGAGGTGCTCCCACCCCCGGCGGCGCTCGACGTCGCCCAGGATCGACTCGCCGAGAAGACCCTGTTCCGTCGGCTCGGGATTTCCACGCCCGAGTTCGCCGCCGTCGACGACCGCGCCGGTCTCGACACCGCCGTCGACCGCATCGGGCTCCCGGCGGTGCTGAAGACGCGCCGCGGCGGCTACGACGGCAAGGGCCAGCGGGTGCTGCGCACGACCGACGACGCCGGCGGCGCGTGGGAGGAGCTCGGCGGTGGGCCGCTCCTCCTCGAGGAGCTCGTTCCCTTCGACCGCGAGGTGTCGATCATCGCCGTCCGCGGCCGCGACGGCGCCACCGCCCACTGGCCGCTCGTCGAGAACGAGCACCGTGACGGCATCCTGCGCGTGAGCCGGGCACCGGCGCCGCGTACTGATCCGGCGCTCGACGATCGAGCGGCGAAGTACGCCACCGTCGTCCTCGACGCGCTGGGGTACGTGGGCGTGCTGGCGATCGAGCTGTTCCAGGTGGACGGCGAGCTCCTCGCCAACGAGCTCGCCCCCCGGGTGCACAACTCGGGCCACTGGACGATCGAGGGGGCGGCGACGAGCCAGTTCGAGAACCACCTGCGCGCCGTGGTCGGCTGGCCGCTCGGTTCCACGGCCGCCCGCGGGGTCGCGGGGATGGTCAACTGCATCGGGGCCGTTCCCGACCCGGCGGCGGTGCTGGCCGTGCCGGGGGCGCACCTCCACGACTACGGCAAGGCGCCCCGCCCGGGGCGCAAGCTCGGCCACGTCACGGTGCTCGCCTCGGCGGCCGCCGACCGCGACGAGCGGGTCGGGCGGATCGCCGCGCTGGTCGGGTGAGCGCTCGGTGAGCAACCCGGACTCGCTGTCCCCGTTCGTTCGCTTCGAGCGTGACGAGTGGGCGCGCCTGCGGGCGTCGACGCCACTCACGCTCTCCCAGACCGATCTCGACCACCTGCTCGGCATCAACGAACGGATCGACCTCGACGAGGTGACGGCCGTGTACCTCCCGCTCTCGCGGCTGCTGAACCTCTACGTCGCCGCCAGCCAGGGGCTGCACCGCGTGACCGACACGTTCCTCGGCAGCCCGGCGGCGAAGGTCCCCTACGTGATCGCAGTCGCCGGCAGCGTCGCCGTGGGCAAGAGCACGACGGCACGCATCCTCCAGGCCCTGCTGCGCCGCTGGCCCGACCACCCCCAGGTCGACCTCGTCACCACCGACGGCTTCCTCCACCCCAACGAGGTGCTGACGGAACGGGGCCTGATGGACCGGAAGGGGTTTCCCGAGAGCTACGACCTCCGCCGTCTCCTGCGCTTCCTCTCCGACGTGAAGGCCGGGAAGCCGGAGGTGCGTGCCCCCGTGTACTCGCACCTCACCTACGACATCGTCCCCGGCGAAGAGCAGGTGGTGCGCCAGCCGGACATCGTCATCCTCGAGGGGTTGTCGGTGCTCGAGACCGGCGACGGCCACGGCGGCCGGCGCACGCCGGCGTTGTTCGTGTCCGACTTCTTCGACTTCTCGATCTACGTCGACGCCGACGAGCGCGACATCGAGCAGTGGTACGTCGAGCGGTTCCTCACGCTGGTGAGGACCGCGTTCCAGGACGAGCGGTCGTTCTTCCGCCACTTCGCCGGGTTGTCGGAAGCCGAGGCGGTCGAGACGGCTCGCTACATCTGGAAGACGATCAACGCCGTGAACCTCCACGAGCACGTGTTCCCCACGCGCGAGCGCGCGCAGCTCGTGCTCGAGAAGGGTGCGGACCACTCCGTGAAGGCGGTGCGCCTCCGCAAGCTCTAGGCGAGGCGGCTAGCGGATCGCTCCCGCGTCGCGCAGCTTGGCGATCTCGTCTCCGGTGAAGCCCCAGTCGGCGAGCGCATCGTCGGTGTGCTGGCCCGGCCACGCCGGCGGCCGCTGGATCGTCGCCGCCGTCCGCGAGTACCGCGGGGCGGGCGCAGGCTGCTGGACACCGAACTCCTCCACGATCGTGCGCCGCGCCTGCATGTGGGGGTGGGTGGCCGCCTCCGGCATCGGCAGCACGGGCGCGAAGCACACGTCGGTGGTCTCGAGGAGCTCGCACCACTCGTCGCGCGTCTTCTGCTTGAACACCTCCGTGAAGCGCTGGCGCAGCGTCGGCCAGCCGCTGCGGTCCATCTGGGCGGGGAGGTCCTCGCCCTCGAGCCCGGTGAGCCGCACCAGCTCGGCGACGAACTGCGGCTCCAGCGACCCGACGGCGACGTACTTGCCGTCGGCGGTCTCGTACGTGTCGTAGAAGGGGGCGCCGGTGTCGAGCACGTTCACGCCCTGGCGGTCGTCCCACGCGCCCATCGCCCGGATGGCCCACATCATCGTCATCAGCACCGCGGAGCCGTCGACCATCGCGGCGTCGACCACCTGGCCCCGGCCCGAGCTGCGCGCCTCGAGCACGGCGCACACCACACCGAACGCCAGCAGCATCCCGCCGCCGCCGAAGTCGCCGACGACGTTGATCGGCGGCGTGGGCTTCGCGCCCTCGCGGCCGAAGTGCGCCAGCGCCCCCGCGAGCGCGATGTAGTTGATGTCGTGACCGGCGGCCTGGGCGTAAGGCCCCTCCTGACCCCAGCCGGTCATGCGGCCGTACACGAGCTTCGGGTTGCGGGCGTGGCAGTCGTCGGGCCCGATACCGAGCCTCTCGGCCACACCGGGGCGGAACCCCTCGATGAGCACGTCGGCCTGCTCGACGAGGCGGAGCACGGTCTCGGCGCCCTCGGCCTGCTTGAGGTCGACGCCGATCGAGCGACGCCCGCGCATGAGCACGTCCTTGCTCGGCGCGTCGAAGGAGCCGGCGACGGCCTGGGCGCGATCGACCCGGATCACGTCGGCGCCCATGTCGGCCAGCATCATCGCCGCGAACGGCCCGGGCCCGATCCCCGCGATCTCGATCACCTTCACGCCTGCCAGCGGTCCCACCGCGTCTCTCCTCCCGCTCGGTCCTTCTTGGTCGCCATGGCTCGTCGACTCGAACGCCGACCATAATCCGCCGGTGACGTTCGAGACGCTGGCGTCGGGCTACGGCCTCGTCGAAGGCCCGACCGTCGACGCCACCGGGAACCTCTTCTTCAGCGACGTGCTCGGCGGGGGCGTGTACCGCCTCGGGCCCGACGGAAGCGTGGCCACCGTCGTGCCGAAGCGGCGCGGCGTCGGCGGCATCGCCCTGCACGCCGGTGGCGGCCTGGTGATGTCGGGACGCGATCTCGTACACGTGCACGACGGGCACACGCGCGTCGTTTTCGGCATCGAGGGGCTTCCCGGATGGAACGACCTGTGCACCGATTCGAAGGGGCGGGTGTACGCGGGCGCGCTGCGCTTCATGGTGTTCGATCCGGGAGCCGAGCCCGTTCCGGGTGAGTGCTGGCGGGTCGACACCGACGGCGGCGCGACCCGCTTGTACGGCGACGTCGTGCACGCCAACGGGATCGCGCTCTCCCCCGCCGAGGACCGCATCTACCACTCCGACACCCGATCCGACGTCGTCCACGTGTACGACCTCGTCGGCGGAGAGGCGGTTCCGGCAGGCCGGTTCGCGTTCCCCGACCGCATGCCCGACGGCCTCGCTGTCGACGAGCTCGGCTGCGTGTGGGTGGCCTCGGCCCACGCCGGCTGCGTCGTCCGGCTCACTCCGGACGGCGACGTCGACCGGCGCCTCCCGGTACCGGCACAGCTCGTGACGAGCCTCTGCTTCGGTGGCACCGACCGCCGTGATCTCTACGTGGTGACGGGAGACAACACCGACGACCCCGAGCTCCGCGGCACCGTGTTCCGCACCCGCGTCGACGTCGCCGGCACCCCCGTCTACCCCGCCCGCGTCTAGATGCGTACCGCGTGCGCAACAGTTACGCAGATTGAACGCATCAGGGGAAGGCGAGCTGCAGGCCGGGGCGGGGCCAGGGTGCGGTGACGAGCTTGCCGGTGCCGGAGCACGTGACGTAGGCGGTTCGGCGGTCCTCGCCCCCGAAGCACACGTTGGTCACGAGCAGGTCGGGGAACGGGACGTGCTCGACGACGTTCCCCGAGGGCGCGATCACGGTCAGCCCCCCGTTCACGAGCGTCCCGACCACCACGTTGCCGTTCTCCTCGACCGCGAGCGAGTCGAAGAGCTGGAACCCGGGGAGCCCCATCAGCACGTGGCCGCCGTGCGCCTCGAGCGCGTCGGCGCGGTCGATCTCGCCCGGGCCGAGCAGGTCCCAGCCGTAGAGGCGACCGGTGTGGGTCTCGGCGACGTACACGCGCTTGCCGTCGGGTGCGAGGCCGACTCCGTTGGGGGCGTCGAGCGGGTAGGCCATCTCGCGCACCGAGGAACCGTCGGGCCGGGCGTAGTAGAGGCCGCCGTGAGTGCGGTGGCGCTCGTGCCAGCGGCCGTGGTCCGTGAACCAGAACCCGCCCGTCTCGTCGAACACGAGGTCGTTGGGGCTCACGAACGCATGACCGTCGCACTCGGTGTACAGCACGGTGACGTCGCCGGTGGCGAGGTCGACGCGCTCGATGCGCCCGCCCGAGTGGTGGGGAGGGAGATAGGTCGACGGCACGAGCACGCCGGGGATGTCGCGGTACTCGTAGCCGCCGCTGTTGCACACGTAGAGCGCCCCGTCGGGCCCGATCGCGAGCCCGTTCGGGCTCCCGCCGGGCTCGGCGACCACCTCGACCGCCCCGTCGGGATGCACGCGGTCGATGCGCGGCTCCTGCATCTCGACGCAGAGGACGGTGCCGTCGGCCATCCAGACCGGGCCCTCGGGGAACCGCAGGTTCGTCGCCAGCTCGGTGGTCTGCACGATCCCGAGCTGACCACTCCCTTGACCAGGTGGTCAAGAGGCGGTGGACTCTGACCCATGAAGCTGCGCCTCGACCCCGTCGACGAGTACATGCACGACCTCGAGGAGGCTGCGAACTTCAACGAGTCGATGTACTTCAACGTGTTCGACCCGCGCGAGCGCGTCGGCGGATTCCTGCGCCTGGGCAACCGCGCCAACGAGGGCCATGCCGAGCTGACGACGTGCCTCTACCTGCCCGACGGGCGGGTCGCGTTCATGTTCGCCCGACCGGAGATCGCCGACAACGACGCCTTCGACTCGGGCGGCATGCGCTTCGAGGTCATCGCTCCGTTCGAGGAGCTGCGGGTCACCTACTCGGGCAAGGTCGCGCTCCTCGAAGAGCCGCTCCAGATGGCCAATCCGCGCAAGGCGTTCACCGAGAACCCGTGGGTCGACGCCACCGTCGAGCTCGGATACCGCGGGATCTCACCGGTAGCGGGTGGCGAGCCGGTCAACGACGACGGCTCTCCCATCTCCGAGAACCCGGAGGAGGGGTTCGCGCGCGGCCATTACGAGCAGCATGTCGGCGCGCGCGGCGTCATCCGCGTCGGCGACGAGGAGTGGGAGGTCGACGGCTACGGCCTTCGCGACCACTCGTGGGGACCGCGGTTCTGGCAGTCGCCCTGGTGGTACCGGTGGCTCACCATGAACTTCGGGGAGGACGCCGGTTTCGTGATCTCGATCGTCGCCGCCCGCGACGGCTCCCAGCGGATCGGTGGCGTGGCGCTCGAGGACGGCGAGTACCGCCGGATCGACGAGGCGACCATCGAGACCGCCTGGGAGGGCGCCGACACGTACCACCGCACGATCCGCGCGACGGCGCGCACCGCGAGCCGCGAGTACGAGATCGAGGGGTCGGTACTGAGCCTCATCCCGCTGCGCAACCGGCGCACGTCTCCCGACGGCGAGCAGCTCGTGACCCGGATCTCCGAGGGCATGACCGAGTGGCGCTGGGACGGACGCACCGGATACGGGCTGTCCGAATACCTCGATCAGATCGTCGACGGCAAGCCCGCGGGCCTGATCGGCTGACCACCCGGGTGACTGCTACCAGCTCCCGCCGCCGCCGCCACCCCCGCCGCCCCCGCTGAACCCGCCGCCGCTGAACCCGCTCGAGCCCGAGCCCGACGACGTGGACGGAGGCGTCGACGCCAGCGTTCCCGCGCTCGAGACGGTGAAGCCGTCGATGGCCGACGAGAAGGCGAACACGGTGAAGGGCGTCGACGAGTGGTACCACGACGACGTGTCGGGCGGGCGGTCGTCGAGCCCGGCGAAGGCCTTGGCCCACTTCTCGGTCGCACCGAAGACGATGGCGTAGGGCAGGTACTCGGAGAAGAGGTTCTGCTTCTCCGCGAACCGGGCCCGCTCCTTCTCCGACTCGTCGATGAAACGCCGGAAGCCGTTCACGCGCCGCAGCACGGCGTATCCCTTCGCGGTGCGTCGTGGCATCCAGTACGCGCCCACGATCAACGCCAGCCCGAACCCGATGATCGGGATCGGCCACAGCGCCAGGCGCGTGAAGATGATCGCGAGCACGAAGGCAGCGATCCCGGCGAGGAGCACGAGCCCGCCCAGGACGCCGAAGCCGGCGCGGACCTGACCCGGCCGCTTCGTGAACCATTGCCGCTCCATGGCGTCGTCCATCAGCTCGTCCTGGATCCGGGCCATCTTCTTGGCGAACTTGTAGCGCAGCCCCGACAGCTTCACTTCGGTCTTCTTCCTGCCGAACAGGGCCTTCACGAGCTCGACCTCGTAGGGCTGGAGCCCCTCGGGCTCCCGCTGCTTGAGGAGCTTCCAGTCGGGCTTGCGCGAGTCGCTGTCGATCTCCTCGATCACGAGGTAGCCCCGCACCGCGAGATCGACGATCGTGGCGGTGACGTCGAGAGGATGGGCGGTGAAGTCGACGAGGGTGCCGATCTGGCCCGGGCGCAGGTCGTCGGGCGGCTCGAACTCGACGGGCGTCTCGTCCTCCCCGCCGAGCGGCACGATCTCCTCCTCGGCGTCCTCGGCACCCCCGAACGCGGCGTCGACGTGCGAGCCGGCGTAGCGGCGGTCGCGACCCCGCCGGTAGGCGACCACACCGAACCAGCCGCCGAGGAGCACCGCCAGCACCCCGAACCCGGCGAGGTTCAGCGCGGTGGGCTCGAACCCACGGGCGAGGTACCAACGCTCTTCCAGGATCGGCTCCGGTGCCGGCGAGACCGCGCCCTTCGGCAACCCGACGACGACCGTGAACGCCGAGCGCGGCAACATCTGCTGCTGCTCGAAGGAGGCCACCGCACCGTCGACGCTCGAGGCGCCACAGGGCAGCGTCGAGCCCACCGCCCCGCTGAAGCACGCGACCTGGGTGATGTCGGCCGGAGCCTCGACCGTCACGGTGGCGTGCTCGATGATCACGTTCCAGTCGGGCCCGATCGCGTCCCAGTACAGCTCGTCGTGGTCGCGGAACGCGTTGAGCGCGCCTTCGATGCGGTACGTGATCTCGTAGCCGTGCTCGCCCGTGATCGTGACGTCGGGATCGCCGATCTTGATCTGCTTGTCGTTGCCGACCGTCTCCACGGAGTACTGGCCGGGGGTGCCTTCGGTGGCGCGGACCTGCTCCACCTCCAGCGGGTAGACGCGGTCGTGGTGCGCCTTCTTCGGGTAGTCGACGCGGACCGGCACGTCGCGGAAGATCCCGTGCTTCGGCACGACCCCGAAGTCGTACTCGATCGTCTCGGTGATCAAGAGGTCGCCGTCGGGCTCGATCTCGATGTTCACGGCGTAGTTTGTGATGCGCTCGCCGCCACCGGCGGCGCCCGCGGGCGAAGCCGCGGCTCCGATCGCAACCACACCGGTCGCGAGCGCGAGAAGGAGCGCGAGCCGAACGAGACGCACGGGGCGGCACTGTACTGCCGCTCCGGTACCGTTCCCGGCCATGAGCGGCCCCGCGCTCGACCCCGTGCAACTGGCTGCGGCGGTGGAGCACCACCTCGGCACGTCGGCCCGGATCGAGGGGCTCCGCCGGCTGTCGGGCGGCGCGTCGCGCGAGACGTGGTCGTTCGACGTTCTCACGAGCGGGGGCGACCGGCATGCGCTGGTCCTGCGGCGCGACCCGGGCGCGCACGCCGGCACGTCGCCCCGGAGCGTCGAGTACGCGCTGCTGGAGGCGGCACGGCGCGGTGGTGTCGCCGTCCCGGCCGTCCGGTTCCTGCTGGAGCCCGGCGACGAGCTCGGCTCGGGCTTCGTCATGGAGCGGATCCCCGGCGAGACGATCCCGCGCCGGATCCTGCGCGACGACGTGTACGCGGACGCCCGCGCCGGGATGGCGCGCCAGTGCGGGGAGCTGGCGGCGCGGATCCACGCCGTCGACACCGCAACCCTTCCTCCGCTGCCCGCACAGGCGGCGGCGAGCCAGGTCACGCAGTACCGGGAGCTGATCGACGGGCTCGGCGAGCCTCACCCGACCTTCGAGCTCGGGCTGCGCTGGCTCGACGAGCGCGCACCACCGCCCCCCGAGCGCACCACGCTCGTGCACGGCGACTTCCGCAACGGCAACTTCGTCGTCGGGCCCGACGGCATCCGCGCCGTGCTCGACTGGGAGCTCGCCCACCTCGGCGACCCCGCGGAGGACCTCGGCTGGTTGTGCGTGACGTCGTGGCGCTTCGGTGTGCACGATCGTCCGGTGGGCGGCTTCGGGAGCGTGACCGACCTCCTCGCCGGCTACCGCGACGCCGGCGGCGGCGCCGTCGACCCCGACCGCGTCCGCTACTGGGAGGTGCTCGGCACGCTGAAATGGGGCGTCATCTGCCAGCTCCAGGCGTCGACCCACCTCAGCGGCGTCGTGCGCTCGGTCGAGCTCGCCGCGCTGGGTCGCCGCGTGGCCGAGACGGAGTGGGATCTCCTGGAGCTGATCGGATGAGGCGAGCGACGGCGGCGGCGGGTATCCGCAGCGGAAGCGACCGGGGCCCGAGCGCCCGAACCCGTTGGGCCGGGAGCGGGAGAGCATGACGCTCCAGGACCGCCCCACCGCGGCCGAGCTGGTCGAGGCCGTGCGCGAGTTCCTCGAGCGTGACGTCATGGGACGCGACGAGCTCCCCCGCCGCGTCGCCTTCCACGCCCGCGTGGCCGTCAACGTGCTCGCGATCGTCGGTCGCGAGCTCACGCTCGGTTCCGCCCTCGACGCCGCCGAGCACGAGCGGCTCGTCGCGTTGCTCGGCCACGACGGCGACCTCGACGACCTCACCGCCGAGCTCGCCCGGAGGATCCGCGACGGCTCGCTCGATGACCGCGGCTCCGAAGTCGTCGAGCACCTGCGCGCGTCGGTCCTGGCCAAGCTGGCGGTTGCCAACCCCGAGTACGCCGACCGGTAGGTTCCGGGGGGTGCGGATCGCGACCTGGAACGTCAACTCCCTGAAGGCCCGCCTCCCCCGCGTGGAGGAGTGGCTGGAGTACGCCCGCCCCGACGTGCTGTGCCTCCAGGAGACGAAGCTCTCCGACGAGACGTTCCCCCAGCTGGCCTTCTCGGCCCTCGGGTACGACTCGGTGCACCACGGGCCCGGGCGCTGGAACGGCGTCGCCATTCTGTCCCGGGTGGGCATCGACGACGTGACCACGGGCTTCGAGGGGACCGGCGAGATGGTCGATCCCTACGAGGGCGACGCCCGGCTGCTGGCGGCGACCACGGGCGGGATCCGCACGGTGTGCGTCTACGTGCCCAACGGGCGCGAGGTGGGCACCGAGTTCTACGAGCGCAAGCTGGCGTGGCTCGAGTGCCTGGAGCAGTGGCTGGCGGCCACCAGCTCGCCGTCGGACCCGATCGCCGTGATGGGCGACTTCAACGTCGCTCCCGAGGCTCGCGACGTGTGGTCGACGAAGGCGTTCGAGGGGTCCACGCACGTGACCGAGCCCGAGCGCGACGCGGTGGCCCGCCTCCGCGAGTGGGGGCTCGTCGACGCCTTCCGCATCATCTACGACCAGGACCAGTTGTTCACGTACTGGGACTACCGGCGGGGCGACTTCCACAAGCACCACGGCATGCGCATCGACCTGGTGCTCGTCAGCGCGCCGGTGGCCGATCGCGTTCGATGGGGGATCGTCGACCGCAACGCCCGCAAGGGCAAGCTGCCGTCCGACCACGCCCCGCTGGTCATCGACCTCGCCGGCGACGCCTGATCTCCTCTTCGCCCGCGGTGCCCCTTCAGATCACCCGCGGTGTGACCGACGTCATCTGGTGAAGGGCCGGTGGGCAGGGCACACTCTCCCTGACCGGATATCAGCGCTAAGTTAACGGTGTTCACCCAGGGAGGGGGCTCGTGCTGCGTCGTCTCGGTCGCCTCACCGTCCGGCGCCCCAAGACGGTGCTCGGGGCGAGCGTCCTGTTCTTCGCCCTCGCCGCCTTCTTCGGCGGCCCCGTCGCCGAGTCGCTCACCTCGGGTGGGTTCGACGATCCGGCGTCGGAGTCGGCGGAAGCCGAGGCCGTGATCGAGGACACCTTCGGCGCCGGCGAACCTAACGTGATCCTGCTCGTGACCGCCGGCGACGGCGGCGGCGTCGACGACCCGGAGGTCGCCGCCGCCGGGGCCGCGCTCACCGAAGAGCTCGCGGCCGAGCCCGGCGTCACCAACGTCGCGTCGTACTGGAGCCTCGGCAACGTCCCTCCGCTGCGCAGCGACGACGGCACCCAGGCGATGGTGCTGGGCATGATCGACGGCAGCGACGACCGGGTGCGTGACCGGATCGAGGAGCTGAGTCCCGAGTACACGCGTACCGACGGCACCGTCACGGTCGGCGTCGGCGGCTTCGCCGAGGTCTTCCGTCAGATCGGCGGCCAGATCGAGCGCGACCTGACCAAGGCGGAGCTGATCGCCATTCCGATCACGCTCGTGCTCCTCGTGCTCGTCTTCGGGAGCATCGTCGCCGCCGGGCTGCCGCTCGGCGTGGGCGCGCTCGCCGTCGTCGGAGCCTTCCTCGTGCTGCGGGTCATCGCATCGGTCACCGACGTGTCGATCTTCGCCCTCAACCTCACCACCGCGATGGGACTCGGGCTCGCGATCGACTACAGCCTCTTCATCGTCTCCCGCTACCGCGAGGAGTTGCGGGGAGGCCTCGCGCCCGACGACGCCGTCGTGCGTACGGTCGAGACGGCGGGGAAGACGGTCGCGTTCAGCGCGTTGACGGTGGCGGTCTCGCTCGCCGCCCTGCTCGTGTTCCCCCTCGCGTTCCTGCGTTCGTTCGCCTATGCCGGTACCGCGGTCGCGCTCGTGGCGATGGGCGGGGCGATCGTCACACTTCCGGCTCTGCTCGCCGTGCTCGGACGCCGGGTCGACAAATGGGTCGTGTGGCACCACGCGCCCAAAACCGTCGGCGAAGGGTTCTGGCACCGGATCGCGACCACGGTGATGCGACGCCCCGTTCCGGTCGCCGCCGGAGTCGTGGCGCTGCTCTTCGTCCTGGGCCTGCCGTTCCTCCACATCGAGTTCGGACTCCCCGACGACCGCGCCCTCCCGGCCGGCGCCTCGAGCCGCGAGGTCCACGAGGATCTGCGCACGAACTTCTCCTCCAACGAGGCGGCGGCGCTCCAGGTCGTGGCGACCGGCCTCGTCGACGTCACCGACGCGGACGTCGATGCCTATGCGAGCAGCCTCTCCGAGCTCGACGGTGTCGCCCGCGTCGACGCCCGCACCGGCAGCTACGCGGACGGCGCGCTGGTACTGCCGCCCGGCGACCTCGCGCAGCGGTTCGTCGCCCCCGCCGCCACCTGGTTGTCGGTCGTCCCCTCCGTCGAGCCGATGTCGGCCGACGCGGAGGCGCTCGTGGCCGAGGTCCGCGCCGCCGACTCCCCCTTCGAGATACGCGTCACCGGTCCCTCGGCCGAGCTCACCGACCTGAAGGACTCGCTGTTCGCCCGGATGCCCTTGGCGATCGGCCTCATCGCGCTCGCAACGTTCGTGCTGCTGTTCCTCATGTTCGGGTCGGTCGTCGTGCCCCTCAAGGCGCTGGTGATCAACGTGCTCAGCCTGAGCGCCACGTTCGGCGCCATGGTCTGGATCTTCCAGGACGGCCACCTCGCGGGCCTCCTCGACTTCACCCCGACCGGCACCCTCGACACCACCACGCCCATCCTCATGTTCTGCGTGGCGTTCGGCCTTTCGATGGACTACGAGGTCTTCCTCCTGTCGCGCATCAAGGAGGAATACGACCAGACGCACGACAACACCTCGTCGGTGGCCGTCGGGCTGGAGCGCACGGGGCGGATCGTGACGGCGGCGGCAGTGCTGATCAGCGTGGTGTTCCTGGCGTTCGCGACCTCGAGCGTCACGTTCATCAAGCTGTTCGGGGTCGGTCTGGCCGTCGCGGTGCTCATGGACGCATTCGTGATCCGCGCGACGCTGGTGCCCGCCTTCATGCGCCTCGCCGGCAGCGCCAACTGGTGGGCGCCGCGGCCGCTGCGCCGCTTCCACGACCGGTTCGGGATCTCGGAGCACGAACCGGCGGCGGCACCGGAGCAGATCGAGGATCGGGTCGCCGAGCCCGTGGGCACGCGATGACGGCCACGGCGCGCGGCCCGGCCAACGTCCCGGGGCCTCGCCCCCGGGCCCGCCGCGGGGAGGGATCGAAGCTGCGGGAGCTGATCCTCGACGCCGCCGAGCGGCTGCTGGTGCGCTACGGCGACGCCGACGCGGTCTCCATCCGAGGGATCGCCGAGGCAGTGGGCGTCACGCCGCCGTCGATCTACCTCCACTTTACCGACAAGGAGGCACTCATCCGGGCGGTCAGCGAGCGGAGCTTCGCCGAGTTCGACGACGCGGTGGAGGGCGCGGGCGCGGGCGTCTCCGATCCGCTGGAGGCGCTGCGAGCGCGAGCCCACGCGTACGTGCGCTTCGGTCTCGAGAACCCCGAGCAGTACCGCGTTCTGTTCATGTCCAAGACCGGCACGCACGGTCCGGAGGTCGACTTCGCGGCCATGCCCGGCAGCGACGCCTTCCAGCACGTCGTGGACGCGGTCGGGCGCGCGATCGACAGCGGCGCCCTCCGCGGCGACGTCGACCCGTTCCTCACGGCCACCGGGCTGTGGGCGTGCGTGCACGGAGTCACGTCGTTGATGATCTCGTTGCCCGAGTTCCCATGGCCCGACGTCGACGCGCTCGTCGACCACATCTGCGGATCGCAGCTCTCCGGACTCGTCGCGAAGGAGAAGACACGATGACGACCACCACGCGCAATCCCTACCTGACCGGCAACTTCGCGCCCGTCAAGGAGGAGGTGACGATGCGGGATCTGCCCGTCACCGGGGCGGTGCCGCCCGAGCTGCGCGGACGGTACCTGCGCAACGGTCCCAACCCGGTGATGGACCCCGACCCGGCGATGTACCACTGGTTCACCGGCGACGGCATGCTCCACGCCGTCGAGCTCGGTGACGGCAAGGCGGTGTCGTACCGGAACCGGTGGGTGCGCACCGACGCGGCTGCGACGGCGCTCGGCGAGGAGCCCGTGCCCGATCAACCCGACGACGTGTTCATCGGCGGTGGGAGCACGGCGAACACGCATGTGGTGGCGCATGCCGGTCACGTGTACGCCCTCGTCGAGGTGTGCCTCCCGACGGAGGTGCGGCCCGACCTGTCGACGGTGGGCCGTTACGACTTCGGGGGTCGGCTGCGCTCGGCGATGACGGCCCACCCCAAGATCGATCCGGTCACCGGCGAGATGCTGTTCTTCGGCTACGACGTCATGGGTCCGCCGTGGCTGCGTTATCACGTCGTCGATCGCGACGGCCGGCTCGTGCGCAGCGAGGACATCGACATCCAGGGTCCCGCGATGGTGCACGACTTCGCCATCACCGAGCACAACGTTGTCTTCTTCGACCTCCCGGTGCTGTTCGACGTCGACCTCGTTGGGAGGCAGCCGTTCCCGTTCGCGTGGCGCCCCGACTACGGCGCTCGAGTCGGGGTGATGCCCCGAGACGGCGGGAACGCGGACGTGCGGTGGTTCGACGTCGGGCTCTGCTACGTGTTCCACCCGATGAACGCGTACGACGACGGTGACGGCCTCGTCGTCGACGTCGTGCGGCACGAGACGATGTTCGCCGACGATCGCTACGGCCCTGCCGACCGCCCGCCGACGCTCGACCGCTGGACGATCGATTTCGGTACCGGGACGGTGCGGGAGGACCGCGTCGACGACCGGCCCCAGGAGCTGCCGCGCGTCGACGAGCGCGTCGTGGGTCGCCACCACCGCTACGGGTACGCGCCCGCGTTCTCGATCGCGGACTCGGGTGTGCAGTTCGGCGGGCTGGTGAAGCACGACCTCGACCGCGGCACGACGGTCGAGCGGACCTTCGGCACGGGGCAGTCGGCCGGCGAGGCGGTGTTCGTGCCCGCGTCCACCGCCGCCGGCGAGGACGAGGGCTGGCTGCTCTCGCTCGTCTACGACGCCAGGCGCGACGCCAGCGACCTCGTGATCCTCGACGCCGCCGACTTCACCGGCCCAGAGGTCGCCCGCGTCCACCTACCCCAACGCGTCCCCTACGGCTTCCACGGCTGGTGGCTCCCCGACGCGCCTTGATGCGTTCATGGTGCGCAACTATTGCGCACGATGAACGCATCGAGGAACGGGGCTGCGTCAGCTCTTGGCCTTGAGGGCCTCGATGAGCTTGGGGACGACCTTGTGGGCGTCGCCCACGACGCCGAGATCGGCCACGCCGAAGATGGGGGCCTCGGGGGCGCCGAGCACTACGAGCCGCTCGTCGAGGAGCTGGCGAAGCTGCTCAAGGGCGCGTCAGGTGCGTCGCGCGCGATCGTCGACGCCGGCTGGGTGCCCTACGCCAAGCAGGTCGGTCAGACGGGCAAGACCGTGAAGCCCAAGGTCTACATCGCCATCGGGATCTCGGGCGCTACCCAGCACATGGTGGGCATGAAGGGCTCCGACAACATCATCGCCATCAACAAGGACCCCGAGGCCCCCATCTTCGGCGTGGCCGATCTCGGCGTCGTGGGCGACGCCCACAAGGTCGTCCCCAAGCTCATCGAGGCCCTCAAGGCCAAGAGCTGACGCAGCCCCGTTCCTCGATGCGTTCATCGTGCG
>DASUUL010000050.1:0-3300 GCA_036374115.1 Acidimicrobiia bacterium
CTCCGCGGGCTGTTCACCGCGACCGGCGTGACCGACGCCGACGACTACGTGCGGGTGCTCACGGAGCCGGGCGCGATGACGGCCGCGCTCAACTGGTACCGGGCGCTCGACCGGGGCGTCGTCGAGCGGATGGGCCCGATCACCACGCCGACCCTGTTCGCCTGGAGCACGGAGGATCCCGCCCTCGGGCGGGTGGCCGCCGAGGAGACGGCTGCCCTCGTGGACGGGCCGTACCGCTTCGAGGTTCTCGAGGGGGTCGGCCACTTCGTGCCCGAGGAGGCGCCCGGCGAGCTCAACCGCCTCCTCGTCGAGCACCTCGGCGCCGCCGGCTGAAGGAACCCGGCCGGTACGCTCGCTCGCCATGGGGGAGCCGGGCGGGCGCGCCGCCCGCCGGCGGGCGCGGCACCGAAGACGGTGGGGACGGCGCGTCGCGCTCGTGGTGGTGCTCGTCGTGGTGATCGCCGGAGCCGCCGTCGGCGCCGCCGCCGTGCTTCGCCGCGACGACGGCGGTGACGGGGGTCGTGCCGGCGAGCCACCGTCCTCGTCCTCGGTCGCCGCGTCCGAGACGACCACGACGGCGCCGACCACGACCACGGCGCCGCCGCCGTTCGAGGGCTGGGTCGACCCCGCATCCGTCGGCGGGCCGTACGGTGCAATCGTCCCGGGCGTGCTGACGTTCCGCGGGAACCCGACCCGCACCTACTACGGGCAGGGCCCCATCCCGGTCGCGCCCGGCGTGGTGTGGAGCTACCCCGGGCGCGGCATGTGCTCGGAGTCGGAGGACCGCGGGGAGGTCACGACGTGGTGTGGCACCGGATGGACGGGCCAGCCCGCGGTCTTCGAGCGCGAGGGGCGAACGTGGATCGCGTTCGGAGCCTACGACCGGGCCGTGCACTTCGTCGACGCCGCCACCGGCCAGGACATCCTCCCGCCGTTCCCGACCGGCGACATCATCAAGGGATCGGTCACGGTCGACCCCGACGGCTTCCCGCTGCTCTACACCGGCTCGCGCGACGGGTTCTTCCGCGTGCTGGCGTTCGACCGGCCCGAGCCCACCGAGCTGTGGCGGCTCTCCGCGGACGACGTGTCGCCGACGATGTGGAACGACGACTGGGACGGCAGTGCCCTCGTGCTCGGCGACTACCTGTTCGAGGGGGGCGAGAACAGCCAGTTCCACATCGTCAAGCTCAACCGCGCCTATGGGCCCGACGGCCTCGTCACGGTCGCCCCGCAGCTGGTGTTCAACGCCCCGGGGTGGGACGACGAGCTCCTGGCGGTCGCCGGCAACGAGGTGTCGATCGAGAGCTCGGTGTCGATCTTCGGTGACACGGTGTACTTCGCCAACTCCGGCGGTCTCGTGCAGGGATGGGACATCAGCGGCCTGCGTACGGGAGCGGGCCCGCCGACGCGCGTCTTCCGCTTCTGGACCGGCGACGACACCGATGGGTCCGTCGTCGTCGACGAGCAGGGGATGCTCTACGTCGGCTCCGAGTGGGAGCGCCACCTCCCGCGGGGTGGCGAGGTGGGCCAGATGGCGAAGCTGAACCCGGCGGCGCCGGAGAACCCGCTCGTGTGGTCGCAAAAGGACGACGGCGCCGACAAGGCCGGCGTGTTCGGGACGCCCGGGCTCTTCCAGGACGTGGTGATCTACACCACCTACACGGGCCGGGCCGTCGGCCTCGACCGGGCTTCGGGGGCGCTGCGCTGGGAGAAGTCGTTGCCGGCCCCGCTCATGGGATCGCCCGTGATCGTCGACGGCATCTGGCTCCAAGGCGACTGCGACGGTGTCCTCCACGCCTACGACGTCCGCAACACCCAAGTGGATCCGCCCGAGCTGTGGTCGGTCGACCTCGGCGGCTGCATCGAGTCGACCCCGACGGTCTGGAAGGGTCGGGTGTACGTGGGGACCCGTGCGGGCGAGTTCCACGCCGTCGGCGACGCCTGACCGGCCGGCCCCACGGCGTTTGCGCAGGTCAGGGGATTGTCGGCCAGCATCCCCGTAGTTGTCACACCCCGTCGCCACAATCGCGAGCATGACCAGCTCGATCGTCAGCGCCGTGATCGTCCTCGCCGCGGTGGGCCTGTGCGCCGCCGTGGTCGTGTTCCAGCGCCGGAGCGCCCGGGAGCTCGCCGACGAGCTCCGCCGGGCGACGGCCGAGCAGGGCCAGGCGGCGCTGGGCGAGACGCTCGAGCGGGTCCTGGCCGCCAACCGTCACGTCATGGAGACGGAGCGGGAGGTGGCCGCCCGCGAGCTGCAGGGCAAGAAGTCGCTGATCGACCAGCAGCTCGAGGCGATGGCCGGGCGCCTCGACGAGGTCGGCACGCTCATGCAGCAGCTCGAAAGCGACCGGGAGCAGAAGTTCGGCCGCCTCAGCGCCCAGCTCGACCAGCAGCACGAGGGGCTCTCGTCGCTGCTCCAGACCACCCAGAGCCTGCGCGAGGCGCTGTCGAGCAGCAAGGCCCGGGGTCAGTGGGGCGAGCGCATGGCCGAAGACGTGCTCCGGCTGTCGGGCCTCGTCGAGAACGTCAACTACCGCAAGCAGCGAGCCATCGAGGGCGGCGTGCCCGACTTCACGTTCTTCCTCCCCAACGACCTGCTGCTCCACATGGACGTGAAGTTCCCGCTCGACAACTACGTCCGCTGCATCGAGGCACAGTCGGATCTCGACCGCAAGCGCTACCGCGACGACTTCCTGCGCGACGTTCGCCACCACGTCCGGGCGCTGGCGTCGCGCTCCTACGTCGACCCCGCCGGCGGGACGGTCGACTTCGTGCTCCTGTTCATCCCCAACGAGCAGCTGTACGGGTTCATCCACGAGGAAGACGCGGTCATCGGCGAGGACGCCGCCCGATCGGGCGTGATCCTGTGCTCGCCGCTGACGCTCTTCGCGGTGCTGGCGCTGATCCGCCAGACCGTCGACAACTTCCAGCTGGCGAAGACGTCGAACGAGATCCTGGCGCTGCTCGGCACGTTCAAGAAGCAGTGGGGGATGTTCGTCGACAAGATGGACAAGCTCGACCGCTCGCTGTGCACGGTCCGGCGCGACTACGACGAGCTCGTCGGCACCCGGCGCCGGGCCCTCGAGCGCCCTCTCGACAAGATCGAGGCCCTGCGCCAGAGCGAGGAGCTGAGCCTGGTCGACGACGCCGACGACGAGCCCGGGGGGACGTTCGCACTCGAGGCCTAACCGCACCCGGCGCTGGGTACGCTGGCGGGCACATGGCCATCCTCGTGCTGCTGTTCCTGGTCGTCCCGGTCGTCGAGATCTTCGTGATCATCCAGGTCGGTCAGGAGATCGG
>DASUUL010000051.1:0-5497 GCA_036374115.1 Acidimicrobiia bacterium
CTCGCTGATCTCGCTCGTCGGCCCCGACGACCCCCGTGTGCAGCGGGGCGAGCAGGCGCTGCTGACCGCGCTCTCGTCGGCATGGGAGGGCCCGCGCGGCCAGGAACGCGCCCGCCAGGAGCTCGGCGTGATCGGCGCCGCCAGCAGCGAGCTGCTGACGCAGGTCCGGGTGCCCGTGGGCAACACCGTCACCCTCACCGCCCGCAGGGGCGAGATCCCGGTGACGTTCCTCAACGAGACCGACATGACGCTCCCCGTCAAGGTGCACCTCGAGAGCGACGAGCTCTTCTTCCCCGACGGCGCCGTCCGGGAGATCGAGCTTCCACCGCGCAGCACCACGATCGGCTTCGCCGTGGAATCGCGGGCATCGGGGACGTTCCCGCTCGAGCTCACGGTCACGTCCGTCGACGACGGCCTCGTCATCCAATCGACGCGTTTGCGCGTGCGGTCGACGTTCGTGAGCGGCGTCGGCGTGTTCATCACGGTGGGAGCCGCCGTCTTCCTCGCGGTGTGGTGGCTCACACACCTGCGGCGCCGGCGGCGGCCGGTCGCGGGCGTCGCCGGATGACCGACCCCGATCCCGAGATCCCCGAGGAGGGGACCGTCCCGGGCCGGATCCTCCGGTCGAGCGCGATCGTCGGCGTCGGGACCGCGCTCTCGCGCGTCACCGGGTTCCTGCGCGTCGCCGCCATCGCCTACGCCGTCGGCGGTGGGGTGGTCGCGGGGGTCTACAGCTACGCCAGCCAGACGCCGGCGATGCTCTACGAGCTCCTGCTCGGCGGGGTACTGACAGCCACGCTCGTACCGCTGTTCGTGCGGCACTACGAACGCCGCGACGACGACGCCACCAGCGCGATCTTCACCGTGTCGGCGGTGACGCTGCTCGTGCTGACGGTCGTCGGCATCGCGATCGCGCCCTGGGTCGTCGAGCTGTACACGTTGCGGGTCTCGGGCGCCGACCGCGCCGGTCAGCAGGACCTCGCGACCGAGTTGCTGCGCCTCTTCATGCCGCTGGTCTTCTTCTACGGGATGGTCGCGCTGGCCACGGCTCTCTTGAACGCGCGCCGCCGGTTCGCGGCGGCAGCGCTCGCGCCGATCCTCAACAACGTCGTCGTGATCGCGATGTTCCTCGCAGTGCCCCGGCTCGTGGACGGGCCCATCACCCTCGACCGCGTCCGCAGCGATACGCCGCTCGTGCTCCTCCTGGGCCTGGGCACGACCGCCGGGATCGCGGTCGTCGCCCTCGCCCTCGTCCCCGCCGTCGTCCGTTCCGGTGCCCGGCTGCGGTTCCTCTTCGAGCCGCGCCACGCCGCGGTGGCGACGATGGCCCGGCTCTCGGGCTGGACGGTCGGGTACGTCGTCGCCAACCAGGTCGCCCTGTGGGTCGTGCTCGTGCTCGCCAACGGCGTCGACGGTGGGCCGTTCCTCTACCTGAGCGCGTACGCGTTCTTCCAGCTCCCGCACGGTCTCCTGGCCGTGTCGCTGATGACCGCGATCGCACCGGAGATGGCCAGCGCCGCCGGGCGCGGCGACTTGGCGATGCTGCGGGAGCGGCTGTCGTTCGGGCTGCGGATGACGATCCTGGTGGTGCTGCCGGCGGCGGCGACGTTCGTCGGCCTGGCCCGCCCGATCGTGGTGGCACTCCTCGAGCGGGGGGCGTTCACCGGCGCCGAGTCGGCCGTCGTGGCCGAGACGATCGTATGGTTCGCGGTCGGGTTGGTCCCGTTCTCCGTCTACCTGTTCTCACTGCGGGCCTTCTACTCGCTGCCGGACACGCGGACGCCGTTCCTGCTGAACTCGTTCGAGAACGGCCTCAACATCGCCCTCGCCATACCTCTGTACGCCTGGTTGGAGATCCCGGGGCTCGCGCTCGCCTTCTCGGGCGCCTACGCCGTCGCCGCCGTCGTCACACTGGCCGTGCTGCGGCGCCGCATCGGACGCCTCGACGGTCGCCGCCTCGCCGCAACGACGGCGCGGGTGACGGCCACGGGGGCGGTCGTGCTCGTCGCGACCTGGGCCGTGGCCCGCGGTCTCGGCTGGGAGGGGACCGTCCGCGCGGGCGTGACCACCGCCGCCGGCCTCCTCGTCGCGGGCGGCCTCTACGTCGGCGGCCTCGCCCTGCTGCGGGTCCCGGAGCTCGGCATGCTGCGGGGTCTCCTCCCTGGTCGGCGCGCCGCGTCCGTGTAACGATGCGGGCTCGGCCCGGGTCCGAACCGGGACCGGGAGGGGGCCTCGTGACCGTTCGAGTCGTCACCGACAGTGCATGCGATCTGCCCGATGACCTCGTCGCGCAGCTGGGGATCGAGATCGTGCCGCTGTCGATCCGCTTCGGTGACGAAGAGTTCGTCGACCGGCGCGAGCTCAGCACCGCCGAGTTCTGGCGCCGCCTCGCCGACTCGCCCGTGCTGCCGGAGACCTCCGCCCCCTCGGCGGGCGCGTTCGAGCAGACCTTCCGCACCCTCGCCGACGGCGGCGCCACCGGCATCGTCTGCATCAACCTGTCGTCGAAGCTGTCGGCGACCATGCAGGCGGCCCAGGTGGCGGCCAAGGCGCTCCACGGGGACTGCCCGGTCGAGGTCGTCGACTCCCTCCACGTCACGATGGGCCTGGGCAACCTCTGCCTGGCCGCCGCTCGCGCCGCCGTCGCCGGGCAGCCGCTCGACGCGATCGTCGCCGACGTGGTCGACCGGCGCCAGCGCACGAAGCTCTACGGCACGCTCGACACCCTCGAGTTCCTCAAGAAGGGCGGGCGCGTCGGCAACGCCCGCGCGCTGCTGGGCTCGATGCTGGCGATCAAGCCGGTCGTCGAGGTGCGTGACGGCATCGTCGAGGAGGCGGGCAAGGTACGCACCCGGTCGAAGGCGCTGCGGCTGTTGGTCGACAAGGTCAAGGAGGGCCCTGTCGAGAGCTTGGCGGTCATGCACGGTCAGGCCCCCGACCTCGACGAGCTCCTCGACATGCTCGACCCGCTCGTGCCGCGTTCCGAGATCGTCGTCGGCCAGGTCGGCCCGGTGATCGGGACCCACGCCGGGCCGAGAGTGATCGGCGTCACTTTCCAGACGCCGGCCTGAGCGGCGCCCGGCGCTCGAGGCGAGGCGGCGGGCGCGACGGCGCCCGCTAGCGTCGCGCAGGTGTCGGAGGCCGTCGTTCCTGGTCGAGTGCTGGGCGGGCGCTACCGCCTGACCCGCGAGCTCGCGCGCGGCGGGATGGCCACGGTGTGGGACGCGCAGGACCCGCTCCTCTCGCGCCGGGTGGCCGTCAAGATCCTGCATCCGCAGCTGGCGGTCGATGCGTCGGTGCGCGCCCGTTTCCGCCACGAGGCGGTCGCCGCCGCCAAGCTCAGTCACCCCGCGATCGTCGCCACGTACGACACCGGCGACGACGGCGTCGCCTACATCGTGATGCAGCTCGTCGAAGGGCCGACCCTACGCCGGATGATCGACCAGCGCGGACCACTGCCCCCGGGAGAGGCCGCCGACATCGCTGCGCAGGTCGCGGAGGCGCTCGACCACGCGCACCGTCACGGGCTCGTCCACCGTGACATCAAGCCCGCGAACGTGCTCGTGCCGCCGGACGGACAGATCAAGGTCACCGACTTCGGCATCGCCAAGGCGACCGGCGGCGACGAAGACCTCACGCGCACGGGAACCGTCGTCGGCACGGCGCGCTACCTCGCGCCCGAGCAGGTCAGCGGGGACCCGGTCGACGCTCGCGCCGACGTCTACGCGCTCGGGCTGGTGCTCTACGAGATGCTCACCGGCACGTTGCCGTTCACCGGCGACAGCGAGGTGAGCACCGCGATGGCGCGACTCGCGCGCGCACCCGATCCCGTCCGTGCGCACCGCGCCGACGTCCCGCCGATGCTCGACGCGATCGTGAGCCGCTGCCTGGCGCGCGATCCCGACGACCGCTATGCGTCGGCCGGTCTCCTGCTCGAGGCGCTCGAGCCGGCGCGGGAACCGCCCTCGGGGTCGCTCCCGGCGGTGCCCCCCATGCGCGAGCAGCTCGCGCCGGGCCCCGACCCGACCATCGGCGTCGACCGCACCACGAGCGAGGCCGCCCCGCCCCCGGCGCCCCGACCGCCGGCCGCCCCGGGATCGGGAGCCGCGGCCCCGCCCTCGCGGCCACCGCGCCGGCGGCGGGGGCGGCGCGTCCTCGTGGCGCTGCTCGTGCTGGCGGCGCTCGCCGTCGTCGCCTACGCAGGCTCTCGCCTCCTCGACGACGGCGGCGGCGGAGACGGTGGGGGTGGGAACGCCGAGCAGACCGCGGTCCCGATCGGGATCGTCGGCGCGTTCGACTTCGACCCCGACGGTGACGGCACCGAGAGCGCGGGCTCGTCGACCCGGGCGATCGACGGCGACGCGGAGACGACCTGGGCGACCGAGGGCTACAACAATCGCGACTTCGACGACCCCAAGCGCGGCGTCGGACTCGTCGTCGAGCTCGACGCCGAGCACGACATCGCCACCGTGGAGGTCGCGACCGACGAAGCCGATTGGAACGGCGAGGTGTACGTGTCGGACGTCGCCGGCGAGGCGCTCGAAGACTGGGGCTCACCCGTCGCCGACGGTCAGGGTCTCGATCGCCTGGCGCGCTTCGAGCTCCCCGACGGCACGGGAGGACGCTTCGTTCTCGTCTGGATCACGCGGCTGCCCGCCGACGGCAAGCTCGGCATCGCCGAGGTGACGGTTGACGGGTGAGCCCGGCCGGCAGCCGGGCGGTTCCCGGGATGCCGACGACGAGGCGCTCGCCACCGCGGCCGCCGGCGGTGAGCGCCGGGCCCTCGAACTGCTCCTCGACCGGCACGCCGACCGCGTGCACGCGGTGTGCCGGCGGGTGCTCGCCGATCCCGAGGACGCGCTGGACGCCACCCAGGAGGCGCTGATCGCGATCGCTCGGGGCATCACCCGCTTCGACGGCCGGTCGGCCTTCACCACGTGGATGTACCGGGTCGCCACGAACGCCGCCCTCGACGAAGGGCGTCGGCGCAACCGCCGGCCCGTCCCGGTGGACGCGGTTCCCGAGGCGCCGGTGGCCGACGCCCCGCTCGACGCCCGGGTGGGCGCCCGCCTCGACGTGGACACCGCCCTGGGCCGGCTCCCGGAGGAGTTCCGCGTCGCGGTCGTGCTCCGCGACCTCTGCGACCTCGACTACGCCGAGATCGCCGGGGTGCTCGGGATCCCGCCAGGGACCGTCCGCTCACGGATCGCTCGCGGACGGGCCGCGCTCGCCACGGTGCTCGGGAACCACGGGGTCGTTCCCGACCGTCCCACAGAGAGCCAGGCTCCGGCGCTGCACCGGGGAGAGGAGTCCGAGCCCCGACCATGACCGACGACCAGCCCGCCGACGAGCGCGACGAGCAGACCGCCGCCCTCCTGGAGGTGGCGCCCCTCGACGAGGTCACCCGGCGCCGCCTCGTGCAGCGCGCCCTGGCCGAGGCCGCGCCCGCCGCTCCTGTCCGCCGCGCCCGCCGACTGCGGGTGGCGGCGGCGGCGCT
>DASUUL010000052.1:0-2747 GCA_036374115.1 Acidimicrobiia bacterium
CGGATCCGCTCGTCGTGGGGTCGGCGTTGCCGACACGGACGCGGCCCCAGCTTGCCTCCCCGCCGATCTCGTCCCACGTGGCGCCGGCGACGTCACCGAGGCAGACCCAGTTCACCGTTCCGTTGCACGGCCCGTCCTCGAGTGCTCGGGCGCGAACGTTGCGGACCATGATCACGAGCGGCGAGCGCGCGAGCTGGGTCGCGTCGGTGTCGAAGAGCGGGCGCAGCTGGCCTTGCGCCCGCGCCACGTCGACCATCGCCGGCCACGGCTCGAGCACCAGCCAGCCGTCGAAGCCCGGCCGGTCCACCTCTTCGTTGGGTAGTGCGACCAGGCGGTCGAACGTGGTGCGAACCGCCTCCACGGTCACGTCGAGCCCGCCGACCGCCTCGTCGAGCCGGCGGCAGGCGTCGGCGAGCTCGGCGGCGCAGAGGAGCCGAGCGGACCCGTCGCTCCGGCTCTCGTCGTCGATGCGGGCCCGGATGATCAGCGCGGCGACGACCAACCCGACCGCGACGACGAGCGCGCCCACACGTCTCACGGCCGGGAGCGTAGGTCACCCCCTCTCGATGCGTGCAGCGTGCGCAATATTTGCGCACGATGCACGCATCAGTCGGGGATGTCGTCCGCGACGAGGGTGGTGAGCTGCTCGTCGGTGGGGTCGTCGAGCTCGACGATGCGGTTCGCCTGCCTCGCGATCGCCGCCTCGAAGAGGTTGCGGGCGAGGCGGGCGTTGCCGAACGTGGGCCCGCGTGGCTCGCGCGCGAACCGCGCCCGCAGCTTGGCGACGGCACCGGCATCCGCCTGGTAGTGGTGGGCCGCCCCGATCGTCTCGAAGATCGCCACGAGCTCGTCGTCGGTGTAGTCGGGGAACACGATCGTCTTCGGGAAGCGCGAGCGGATGCCCGGGTTGGAGTCGAGGAAGGCCTCCATCGGGACCGGGTACCCGGCGACGATCACGGCCAGGTCGTCGCGGTGGTCCTCCATCTGCTTGAGGAGGGCCGCGACCGCCTCGGCGCCGAAATCGTGCTCGCTACCGGTCGTGAGCGCGTACGCCTCGTCGATGAAGAGGATGCCGCCGAGGGCCTCACCGCAGACCTCGACCACCTTGGTGGCGGTCTGGCCCACGTAGCCGGCCACGAGCCCGGAACGGTCCGTCTCGACCACGTGGCCCTTCGAGACGACGTCGAGGGCGCGGTAGATGGCGCCCAGCAGGCGCGCCACCGTGGTCTTCCCGGTTCCGGGGTTGCCGACGAACACGAGGTGCGCCGACTGGTCGACCACGCGCAGGTCGCGCTCGCGGCGCAGGTTCTGGACGCGGATGAGGTTCGTGAGCAGGCGAACCTCGGTCTTCACCGCGTCCAGTCCGACGAGCTCGTCGAGCTCGACGAGCAGCTCCTCGAGCGACCGCTCCGGCTCCGGCACCGCCGCGGTTCCGGTCTCGCCCGGGCCGGGCTCCTTGGCCATTCCCGCCGGCCGTTCGATGCCGGCAGCGTCGAGGCGTCGCAGCATCATCGAGCGCAGCGTGTCGACCGCGAGCAGCTTCTCCCTCGTGGGGACGTCCTCGAGCGCGGAGGCGGCGTGGGCGACCCGGAGCGCGGCCTGGTAGTAGGTCCAGCCGTACGTGGTGCCGGCGCGGGTGTCGGCGGCCACGATCGTCTCGAACATCGGCGACGGTGTGATGGGCCAGGCGCGGTGCTGGCGGATGGCGTCACCGTCGCGCAGCTGGCGCTGCGTCATCGACGCCAGCGACGAGAACCACGGGGCGAAGGCATTGGCGAACGCGCGCAGCTCGGTGGTGCCGTAGCGGCCGTCGCTCGCGATGACCGCCGCCGCCACCGCCTGCGCCTCCAGCGCGGCGTCGCGTTCGAGGTCGCCGGGCCCGGGTGGGCGGGTGACGGCCGCGCTCCGGCCACCGCCGGCGCGCGACCGCAGCTCGGCGAGGACGCCGCCCACGTCTCGCACGAACTCACGCACCGGCTCCGTGAGCAGGTTGGGGTCAGGCACCTGGGCGGCTCTCGTCGACGGTCGCGAGCCAGGGCGTCATCGCCTCCACGAGGCGGTCGGGCGCCTCGAGCTGGGGTGCGTGGCCGCAGTCGTCGAGCACGTGGAGGGTGAGGGCGGGGTGGCGCTCGGCCGCCGCCCACGCCGCCGCCACCGGCACGAGCCGGTCGAGCTCACCGTGCACGACGAGCGTGGGGCGATCGAGCCGGGCGAGATCGGCGGGCATCTTCCCCTGCAGGTAGAAGAAGAGGGATCGGGCGGCGTCGGCGTAGGCCGGGGCGGCCTCGGGGAACGCGACGCGCGCCGTCGCCAGCTCGACGAGCTGCACCCGGAGCGCGGGGTCGACCCGATCGAGCCGCGACACCGACCACGTCAGGGTCGTGTCGACGAGTCGCGAGGGCCCTAGGAGTCGCGCCCGGTAGCCGAACAGCTGCGCGCCCATCGCCGGCAGCATGAGCGGGGCGAAGCGCGCCGCCAGCCGCCACGACGGCAACGCGCGGTGGGGCAGCGCAGGGTCGACGAGCACGAGGGCGTCGACCAGCTCGGGATGGCGGGCGGCGAGGCCCACCCCCAGCGCGCCGCCCATCGAGTTGCCGACCACCGTGGCCGGGCCGACCTCATGTTCGAGGAGGGCCCGCAGCAGGCGACCGTGCTCCGAGAGCATGGCGCGGCGACCGGCCGGCAGGCGCGTCAGCCCGAAGCCGGGCAGGTCGACGGCCGTCACGGTCACATCGAGGGCACTGGCG
>DASUUL010000053.1:0-4788 GCA_036374115.1 Acidimicrobiia bacterium
GCTCCTGACGACGATGCGGGCGAGCGCGGCCGAGGCCGGTCGTGACCCCGAGGCCATCGAGGTGACCGCCGGCGGCGCCCTCGATCTCGACTCCGCGAAGCGGTTCGCCGACCTCGGCGTCGACCGGATCGTCATCCCGCCGTTGGGCTTCGACCTCGAGACGCTCGAACGGTCGCTGGGCGACTTCGCCGACGCCGTCATCGCGAAGGCGGGCTGAAGTGACCGGCTGGGGCGGCGAGGAGATCCCGCGGCCCTCGAAGGAGGGCGCGCCGCTGTGGGCGAAGCTCTTCGTGATCGGGTTGTTCGCGGTCGGCGCGTGGATCGCGCTCTCGCTCGTGTTCGCGCTCGTCGGCCGCGCGATCGCACTCGTGGGCTACGTTGTGGTGGCGGTCGTCGCGTACTTCGTCGGCAAGGCCGTCGGCCGCGCCTCGGCGGATCGCTGACCCCCTCGCGCGGCCCATCTTCCGACGCCCGCGTCGACGCCGGGGGTGGGCGCGGTCAGGCGATGCAGTCGGCCCCGAACAGGATGCGCAGCTCGGCGTAGAGGCCGTTGCTGGAATCGACCAGGTAGTCGTCGTCGAGCTGGAGCACGGTGGTCTTCTCGGGGCTCTCGAGATGCACGTACACCGGGCTCTCCCCCGGGTGGTCCCGCAGGAGCGCCTTGAGCCGATCGACCTTGGGCGGCGACAGCGCACCGATCTTCACCTTGAGCCGCACCGGCGGTCCGCCGTCGAGCACGAGCTCGGGGCGAGTGACGTCCATGCAGATCAGCTTGGGGGCGTCGTCGCGAAGGTCGAGGCGGCCCTTGACGCACACGATCGCATCGTCTTCGAGCAGGTGTCCGTAGCCCGCCATCGTCTTCGGGAACACCATCACCTCCATCGCCGCACCGAGGTCTTCGAGCACGAACGTCGCCATGAGGTCGCCGCGCTTGGTGTATTTGCGCGCCAGGGCCGTGACCACCCCGCCGACGACCCGCATCTCACCCTCGCGGGCCTCCTTGAGCTCGGTGAGCGTGCACTCGATGTGGCGCCGCAACGACCGCTCCGCGCTCGCCATGGGGTGCTCGCTCACGTAGAGGCCGAGCATCTCCTTCTCCTCCTTGAGCCGCTCGGCCTTCCCGAACTCGGTGTCGGGGATGTCGACCCGGTGGTCGAAGCTCTCGGCGCCGGCGTCGGGGCCGAGATCGAAGAAGCTCATCTCGCCCTGTTCGCGCCGCCGCCGCACCTCGACCACCTGGTCGATGATCTGCTCGTGCACGTGCAAGAGGCCCTTGCGGGGATGCCCGAGCGAGTCGAACGCCCCCGCCTTGATGAGCGACTCGACCGTGCGCTTGTTGAGCACGCTCGTGTCGACCCGGTCGCAGAAGTCGTGGAAATCGGTGAAGAGCCCGCCCTCGTTGCGGGCGGCGACGATGTGGGCGACCATCCCCTCCCCCACGTTCCGCACCGCCGACAGCCCGAAGCGGATCGAGCCGTCGCGCACCGCGAAGTCGCTCTCCGACTCGTTGACGTCGGGTACGAGCACGGCGATGCCCCGCTGGCGGCACTCGTTGAGGTAGACGGCCGTCTGGTCCTTGTTCGCCTTGACGCTCGTGAGCAGGGCGGCGAGGTACTCGACCGGGTGGTTCGCCTTCAGGTACGCGGTCTGGTAGGCGACGTAGCCGTAGCCGACCGAGTGCGACTTGTTGAACGAGTAGTCGGCGAACGGCTCGATGATGTCGAACATGTTCTCGCCGAACTCGCGTGAGTGACCCTGCGTCACGCAGCCGTCGACGAACTTCGAGCGCTCCTTGGCGATGAGCGCGCGGATCTTCTTCCCCGTCGCCTTGCGGAGGTTGTCGGCTTCCTCGAGCGTGTATCCCGCCAGCACCTGCGAGATGCGCATCAACTGCTCCTGGAAGATGCACAGCCCGTACGTGGGCTCGAGCACCTCGCGGAGGCTCTCGTGGTAGTAGGTGACGGGCTTGCGCCCGTTCTTGCGATCGGCGTAGTCGGTGTGCATGTTCGCCGCCATCGGGCCCGGCCGGTAGAGCGCCACCAGCGCGGCGATGTCTTCGAACGTGGTCGGCGCCAGCGAGCGCATCAGCGCCCGCATCGGCGCACCTTCGAGCTGGAACACGCCGATCGAGTCGCCCTTCTGGAGCATCGCGAACGTGGCTGGGTCGTCGAGGGGCACGTCGTCGATCTCGAGGCGCCGCGCCGTGGAGGCTTCGATGAGCTCGAGCGCCCGCTCGATCACCGAGAGGTTGCGCAGGCCGAGGAAGTCCATCTTGAGCAGCCCGAGGTCTTCGACGCCGTGCATCTCGTACTGCGTGACGATCGGTGCGTTCTCGAGGTCGCCGCCGGGCTCGGGCTTGCGCTGGACGGGCAGGTACTCGGTGAGCGGCTCGCGGGTGATCACCACCGCGGCGGCGTGGATGCCGTCCTGGCGGCGCAGCCCCTCGAGCCCGCGGGCGACGTCGATCACCCGCTTGGCGTCGGGATCGCTCTCGTAGAGCGTGCGCAGCTCGGCCGCCATCTTGTAGCCGTCCTCGTGGCCGTCGACCCTCTCGAGGCAGGCCCGCAACGGGGTGTCGCGGCCCATGATGAGCGGCGGCATGAGCTTGGCGATCTTGTCGCCCACCACGTACGGGTAGCCGAGCACGCGCGACGCGTCGCGGACCGCCGCCCGCGCCTTGATCGTGGAGAACGTGACGATCTGCGCGACGTGATCCCAGCCGTAGCGCTGCGCCGCGTACTTGATCATCACGCTGCGATGCCGCTCGTCGAAGTCCATGTCGATGTCGGGCATCTGCTTGCGACCCGGGTTCAGGAACCGCTCGAAGAGCAGGTCGTAGCGGATGGGATCGATGTCGACGATCCGGAGGCAGTACGCGACGCACGACCCGGCCGCGCTCCCCCGGCCCGGCCCGACGCGGATGCCGTTGTCCTTGGCATACCGGACCAGATCCCACACGACGAGGAAGTAGGCCGAGAAACCCATGTCCTGGATCACGCCGAGCTCGAACTCGAGCCGTTCGCTCACCTCGGCCGGCACGACGGCGCCGTACCGGTCGCGGGCGCCCGCGAACGTGAGCTCGCGCAGATACGAGTTCTGGTCGTGGCCCGCGGGGGTGGGGAACTCGGGGAGCTCGGGCTTGCCGAACTCGATCTCGACGTTGGCGCGTTCGGCGATCAGCAGGGTGTTGTCGCACGCCCCCTCGTAGTCGGCGAAGAGGTGGCGCATCTCCGACGCCGTCTTCAGGTAGAACTCCTCGGCGTCGAACTTGAACCGGTTGGCGTCGTCGCGCAGCGAGCCGGTCTGCACGCACAGCAGCGCGTCGTGCGCCTCGGCGTCGTGGCGGTGCGTGTAGTGACTGTCGTTGGTGGCGAGCAGGGGCGCGTGCAGCTCGCGAGCCAGCCGCACGAGCTGCGGGTTCACCTGCTGCTGCTCCGGGAGCCCGTGGTCCTGGAGCTCGATGAAGTAGGAGTCGGGCCCGAGGATCGCCTGGAACTGCGCCGCCGACTCCCGCGCACGGTCGTAGTCCCCGGCCAGGAGCTGCTGGCAGACGAGGCCACCCAGGCAGCCGCTCGTGGCGATGAGGCCCTCACGGTGCTGCTCGAGGAGCTCGAAATCGGCACGGGGCTTGTAGAAGAAGCCGTCGAGGTAGGCGTGCGACGCGACCTTGATGAGGTTGCGGTAGCCCTCGTTGGTCTCTGCCAGGACGGTGAGGTGGTAGATGTCGTGCTCGGCGCGGCGGGGCCGGTCGAAGCGGCTCCCGGCGACGAAGTACACCTCTTCGCCGATGACGGGGATCAGGCCCGCGTCGCGGGCCGCCCGGTAGAAGTCGAGGACGCCGTACATGTTCCCGTGGTCGGTGATCCCGATCGCGGGCTGACCGTCGGCGGCGGCGGTGGCGACCACCTCGTCGATCCGGGCGGCGCCGTCGAGCATCGAGAACTCGGTGTGCAGATGCAGGTGTGCGAACGATCTGCTCACCGCTCGGCCGCTCCCCCTCTCCACAACCTATGCACAGGTGGCTGTGGATTACTTACACGAGTGTAGTTTTGCGGAGGGACAGTACCGCGCCTGCGGCTGTCCCGACAGACCCTCAGGGATTTCGCGCCGCCCCTCGGCCCGCCACCAGCGGCACCTGCATCTCGGCGGCGGTGAGGGAGCCGTGCATGGACCGGAGGAGCCGCTCCTTGGGCATCGCCGGGTCGACGAAGGCCACCGGGTCGCGGGCGGCGAGCACGACGTCGCCGATGCGGCCGCCGATCGAGCCGGTGGGCCGAGGCCCGAGCCAGCCGTCGTCGAGCACCTCCTCGCGGGTGCGCACCCAGGCCCGGCCGCCCACCGCGTCGTGGGCGGCCGCGGCGAGCTCGGGGGCGGCGCCGGGGCGGGCGTAGAGGTACCGGAACCGGGCGTCCCCGGCCTGCAGCTCCACCAACGGGCCGATCTCGGGCAGCTCCACCCACCCGTCGGCGTGGATGTGCATCTGACCGTGGTCGGACGTCACGACCAGGGCAACCGAGTCGGGGAGCTCCTCGAGCAGGCTGCTCACGAGCACGTCGACCGCCCGCAGCTCGGCCCGGTAGAACTCCCCGACCAGCCCGTGCTCGTGCGCGACGGTGTCGACGCCCGGGTAGTAGGCGTGCACGAGGCGCTCGCCGGCGGCGACGAGCTCCCGGCAGTGCACGACGAGCGACGACGTCGCCGACCACCCCACGAAACGGGTGCCCCGCAGCTGCGCGTCGGTGAAACCGCTGTTGCGGAACTCGTGCTTGGTCACAGTCGGGATCGGGC